>JBCECW010000016.1:0-1409 GCA_039207785.1 Pseudomonas sp.
TGATCCGCTCGGTTACCTGCAGCAGCGACTCGTAGTCGTTCGGTGTGTTGATCACAAACTGGAACGGCAAGCCTTCACCGGTACCGGGCAAGGAGGGCAGGTTAAAGCCGAAGATCTGCAGGCCGGGAATGCTGCCGAGCTTGCCTTGCACTTCGTGCAACAGCTCCATCTGCGTGCGCTCGCGTTCATCCCAGGGCTTGAGCAGGAAGCCACCGATACCCGCCTGCACACCGTTGTAGCCGTTGATCTGGAACGAGGAGTAGTACTCGGGGAACTCCTTGAAGATCTTTACGAACTGCTGGGTATAGGCGTTCAGGTAGTTCAGGTTGGTGGGCTGCGGCGCGCTGGCCATCAGGAACACGATGCCCTGGTCTTCGTCGGGCGCCAGTTCGTTCTTGGTCATCTTCAGCAGGATCGGAATCAGGCACAGCACCAGGATGGCAAATACCACCACCACCGGGCGGGTGTTCAAGGTGCCGTGCAGCAGGCGCTGGTAGCGCACCTTGAGGCTGTCGAAAATGCTGTCCAGCTTGTGCGCCAGGCCTGTGGGGTTCTGTTCATGACGCAGCAGCTTGGAGCACATCATCGGCGACAGGGTCAGGGCGACGATGCCGGAAATGATCACCGCGCCGGCCAGGGTCAGGGCGAACTCTTTAAATAGTGCGCCGGTCAGGCCTTCGAGGAAGCCGATGGGGGCATACACGGCCGCCAGGGTGATGGTCATGGAAATCACCGGCACGGCGATTTCGCGGGCGCCGTCGATGGCCGCCTGGTACGGGGTTTTGCCTTGTTCGATATGGCGGTGGATGTTTTCCACCACCACGATGGCATCGTCCACCACCAGGCCGATGGCGAGCACCATGGCCAGCAGGGTGAGCAAATTGATCGAGTAGCCCATCAGGTGCATGAAGAACATCACGCCGATCATCGACAGCGGGATGGTGATCACCGGAATCAGCACCGAACGCAGCGCGCCGAGGAACAGGAACACCACCACGATCACGATCAGCACCGCTTCGAACAGGGTTTTCACCACTTCGTCGATGGAGGCCTGGATAAACTGCGTGGCGTCGTAGGCAATGGATACTTTCAGGTTCGGCGGCAGCTGCGCTTCCAGGTCGGGCATGGCCGCACGCACGTGCTTGATCACGTCCAGCGGGTTGGCGCTGGGGGTGGCCTTGATGCCGATATACACCGAGGGAATGCCGTCGAACGAACTGATGGAGTCGTAGTTCTCGGCGCCCATTTCCACCCGGGCGATATCGCTGAGCAGCACGCGGCTGTCGCCGTCGGTTTTTACCGGGATGGCGGCAAAGGCCTCGACGGATTTCAGGTCGGTGCTGGCGTTAACGCTGGTGACCACATATTCGCCCTTCGTCTCGCCAGCGGCGGAGAGGAAGTTGTTCTTG
>JBCECW010000016.1:1419-16670 GCA_039207785.1 Pseudomonas sp.
GTGATGCCGTAGGCGGCCAGTTTTACCGGGTCCAGCCAGAGGCGCATGGCAAACACCTGGTTGCCGAGGATTTCCGCTTCGGCCATGCCCGGCAGGGTGGCCAGCTTGGGCTGGATAACCCGCGAGAGGTAGTCGGTGATCTGCGGGTTGCTCAGCTCATCGCTGTAGAAACTCACGTACATCAGCGCCGAGGAGTCGGCCGCCTCTTTGCTCAACACCGGGTCTTCGGCGTTTTGCGGCAGTTGGTTCTTCACCTCGTTGGCTTTGGCCAAGAGCTCGGTAAACAGGCGGTCGCTGTCCGAGCCGATACGCGCGTAGATCGAGATCACCGAGTAGTTCTGGCGGCTGACCGAGGTCATGTAGTCAATGCCTTCGGCACTGGCCAGGCTCTGTTGCAGCGGCTGGGTGATATAGCCCTGGATGGTTTCGGCGTTGGCCCCGGGGTAGGAGGTGGTCACCTGGATCAGGGCGTTTTCCATCTGCGGGTATTGGCGGATGGTCAGTTTGCTGAACGCCTGGAAGCCCAGGAGGATGATCAGCAGGCTGACCACGGTGGCCAGCACCGGGCGACGGATAAACGGGTCTGTAAAAGCCATGAAATGCTTCCTTGGCGCGCGGCGGCCGGTCAGTTGGCGGTCGGGCTATTCATAAGGGCGTCATCGGCGACGACGGCTACGTGGGAGCCGTTGTCGAGCTTGAGTTGCCCGGCCGTCACCACCTGTTCGTTGGCATTCAGGCCTTTGCGCACGACGACCTTGCCGTCACGGCGCTCGCCGGTTTCCACAAAGCGGCGTTCCACCACCAGCACGGGCTGGCCCTTGTCGTCTTTTTCGTCGACGCCCTTGTCGTCTTTCTTATGGCCAATCACGTACACCGAGTTGCCGTAGAGGGTGTAGGTGAGGGCGGTTTCGGGCACCACCACGCGGGCATCCTCGGTGGGCAGCAGCACTTCGAGGTTGGCGAACATACCCGGCAGCAGCTTGCTGTCCGGGTTGCTCAGCACGGCGCGCACTTGCACGTTACGGGTGCTGTCTTCGACTTTCGGGTTGATGGCGTTGATTTCGCCTTCGAAGTGTTCGTTCGGGAATGCCGCCACCGAGAAGCGCACGCGCTGGCCCAGTTTGAGCTGCGGTACCGCCTGTTCGGCGAGGTAGAAGTCGACATACAGGCTGCTGACGTCCTGCAGGGTGGCGATCACGGTGCCGCTGGAGACAAAGTCGCCGACATCGACCTGGCGGATACCGATGGTGCCGGCAAACGGCGCGAGGATGCGTTTCTTGGCCAGGATGGCCTTGAGCTGGGCGACGCGGGTGTTGGCTTTGAGCAGTTCGGCGGCCAGGCGGTCGTATTCGCTCTTGGATAGGGCCTGGCGGGTCAGCAGGCTGCGGGCGCGGTCGAACTCGACTTGGGCCAGGTCACGCTCGGCTTGCGAGGTGGCCAGGGTGGCGGCCTCGACGTCGCTGTCGAGCTGGATGATGGGCTGGTGCAGGCTGACCTTTTCGCCGGAGCGGAACAGTACGTCCTGTACCGTGCCGCTGGATTCGACGGTGATGTCGATACCCTGCAAGGCCTTGAGGGTGCCGATGGCGGGCAGGCGATTTTGCCATTGGGTCTGCTCGCTGTTGGCGGCGGAGACGCTGATGGCCGGTTTCGGCGCGCTGAATTGGGCGATTTGGGCAGAGACGGAGCGGTATTTCAGACCAGCCAGTGCTGCGACAACGAGCACGACTACACCGATCATGACGAGCATACGGCGGAGCAACATATTCCGGTTCCTTGGCAGGGAGATTGGGCCTGTGGAATAGGCAAGGCGCGTACCTTAGTCCCACTGCGGCGGCCAAGTCAAAACCGGGGGCTTTGCAAATGATTGCCGGTGGAGGGTGTTTGCCGCGGCCCTCTCCCCCGGCCCCTCTCCCGCGCGCGGGCGAGGGGTGACGAATAGCCGCAACCCCACACGGTTAGCCCCCTCTCCCGCGTGCGGGAGAGGGTTGGGGAGAGGGGCCGTTGCTGCTAGGCACTCAGCCGCTGTGTCACATCACTCAACTGCCCAGACAGCCCGCGCAGGTTCACGCTCGCCGTTTCGGTGCGCACTACGTTTTCCTGGTTGGTGGTGGCAATTGCAGTGATTTCGGTGAGATTGCGGGAAATGTCCTCGGCCACCGAGGTTTGCTCTTCGGCCGCCGTGGCAATCTGCCGGTTCATATCGCGAATGGCTTCCACGGCATGGGTGATGCGTTCGAGCATCTGCCCGGCCTCGGTTACCTGCTGCACGCCTTCTTCGCTGCGGCTCTGGCCGTTTTCAATGGCTTTTACCGCATTCAGCGCCCCGGTCTGCACAGTGTCGATGATCTGGTGGATTTCCGCGGTGGACTGCGCGGTGCGCTGCGCCAGGGTGCGCACTTCGTCCGCGACCACGGCAAAACCGCGGCCGGCTTCCCCAGCGCGCGCGGCTTCGATGGCGGCGTTGAGGGCCAGCAGGTTGGTCTGGTCGGCAATGCCGCGGATCACTTCCAGCACCTTGCCGATTCGGCCGCTGTCGGCTTCCAGGCGGCGAATCACGTCGGCGGTATTGGCAATTTCGCCGCGCATATCGGTGATGGTGCGGATGGTCGAGCCCATCACCTGGCTGCCTTGCTGCGAGGAGTGGTCGGCATCGTCGGCGGCGCGCGCGGCGTCGGCGGCGTGACGGGCCACTTCCTGGGCCGTGGCCGACATCTCGTGCATGGCGGTGGCCACCTGGTCGGTGCGGGTAAATTGTTCGGCGGTGCCCTGGGCCATCATGCTGGCGATGGCGTTCAGCTCGCCGCTGGCGCTGTCCAGCTCGCTGGTGCTGCGTTGCAGGCGGGTAAAGGTGTCGGCCAGAAAGTCGCGCAGGGTATTGGCGGCTACTGCCAGGTTACCCAGCTCGTCGCGGCGGCTGGTGTCCACGCGCTGGCCGAAGTTGCCTTGGCTCAGGCGGCCGATATGTTCGATCAGGCTTTTGATCGGGGTGATCAGGTTGCGGTTGACCAGCCACAGGCTGAGCAAACCGACCAGCACGCTGGCGCCCAGCAGCACCACGGTGCCCAGCCACACGGTGCGTTCGGCGCTGGCGCTGATGGCCTTGGCCTGTTCTTCGCTGCGCTGGTGCAGTTGGGTGACCAGGGCGCCCATCTGGTCGCTGGTGGCGCGGTCGATACCTTGTACGGCTTTGTCACCGGCGCTGGGGTCGGCAGCGGCGGCAATAAAGGCGGCTTTGCCTTTGCGGTAGGCGGCACCCAGGGACTGGTGCTCGCTGCGCAGTTTTTCCACCTGGCTTTTCAGCGCGCCGTCGTCGGCGGTTTCGGCAATCAGCTTGCCGAGAATGTCCTGCACCTTGCGTTCCTGGTCTTCGAACTGGCCCCAGTACTTGTCCTGGGCGGCCTGGTCTTTGCCGCGCAGCAGCACGTTTTTCCATTCCTGGACCTGGGCTTTGAATTCGATATTGGCCGCGTCGACCAGCTGCGATTCCTGCAACGGGCCATCGAGCAGGCCGCGGTAGTTCTGGATGCCGCCGGACAGAAAGCTGAAGCAGGCCAGGGCAATGATCACGGTCAGCAGCAGGCTGCCGCCCAGCAGGGCGAGAATCTGTGCACGCAGGGAGTGTTGTAGAAACATGGGGGAACGCCTCTCGGGGACGGAGAACACTGAACACCCGGAGGCTCAAGGTGCGAGGCGTCGAAACTTCCCTGTGGCTCATTGACGACAGACACGCCAAAACTGTCCGCCGAGCCCTAGGCCTGGAGCGCACAGGTGTCGTTTGAATATAGACGGCTGTAGGAAGCCGTACCTGAGGCTGGAAGGAAAATTCGCTGGTGCGCGGAGCGCACCCTACGGGATTGATGCAACGCTGCGGTCCCGTAGGGTGCGCTCCGCGCACCAGCTTTCAAGCCAAGTGCAGGTGGTTGTCCCAAAGCCCGGCGGGCAGGTCCAGCGCCTGCGGGCTGATGCTGGCGCTGCGGCAGTCGTAGAGACGGCAGCGGCCCTGGCCGGAGGTGACGACAAAGCCGTCTTTTACCGCGCCCACGCCGGCGCAGTCGGGCAGCGGGGCGTCCAGACGAACGGCACCGGTGTCCAGGTCCCATATAAAGAAGCGATTGCCCCGTGGCGCGGTCAGGGCCACCAGGCGCAGGTCGTTGTGCACCGCCACGCTGGCGGTGTAGTGGACCATGGCGTCGCGTTGCTCGGCTTCCAGCGGAAAGGCCTGGAAGGGTTGCCCCGGACGCTTGATGGCGAGCAGTTCGGCCGGCTCGTGGGCGTCGCCCATAAACTGCTGGCCAGCAACTATGGTGCCGTCGCTGGCAATCGCCAGGTGGCGCACGCTGTTCATCTGCTGGCTCAGGGTTTCCTTGGAGATCAGGGTGCCGTCGCGCTTGAGCAGCACCAGGCTCGGCTCCATGGCATCCAGGTTCATTTCCTTGCGGCTTTCGGCTTCGGTGCGAATGCCGCCGTTGGCGATCACAAAGGTTTCGCCGTCGGGCATCCACGACACCTGGTGCGGGCCCAGGCCATGGGTGCTGAGTTCGCCGTCGTGGTGCAACTGGCCGTCGGCGTAGCGGTATACGGTCAGCAGGCCGCGGCCGGGGTCGCTGGTGTCGTTGTCGGTGGTGTACAGCCAGTCGCCGCTGCTGTGGAACACGCCATGGCCGTAGAAGTGGCGGTTGGGCAGTGAACGCACGGTTTGCAGCAGGCGGCCGTCGCGCAGGTCGATCAGGTAGCTTTCGGTACCGGGGCGGCGCGCGACAAACAGGGCAATCGGCTCGCTCGGGTGTTCGACCACATCGTGGCAGCGCTGCGCCACTTCGGTGGCGAACACCTGGCTGCCGTCCAGGCGATAGCCCACGGCGTAGTGTTTGCCATGGCTGTCGTCGCGGGCGGACAACAGCAGCGGCTGCTTGCCTTGGCGGTTGATGGTCCAGCCGCCCAGCGTCAGTGCGCCGAGCAGCAGGCTGCCGAGGCCCAGGACATGGCGGCGGAGCATATTAGTCACCATCGTTGGCGTTAAAGCCAAGTTGCACGTTCAGGGCCTTGGCCAGGTCGCCTTCTTGCAGGCGGTGGACCACGTTAAGGCTGTCGTAGAAGCTGCTCAAGGCTTTGCGCCCGGCGTCGTCGGCCAGCAGTTGGGTCAGCGGGCGGTCGAGGGCCTCAAGTTGGCGACGGGACTCTGCGTAAGCGGCGTCGATCTTGGCCGCCAGGTCTTTTTGCTCAGCTGGCAGCAGGCCACGGATACCGTGGTTGTCTACGCCTTTCCAGAGGTTTTCCGCGCTGGCCAGCGACACCCCGATGCTTTGCAGCGAGGTGTTGCTGCGCCCGCCTTCGGCCTGGAGCGGCTGCGGCAGGTTCTTGGTTTGCCGGCCCATGGGCGCGCCGAGTTTTTTCTTCAGGGTGTCGAGGCTGGTGACCTGCACGCGCAGCAGTTCGGCGATGGCTTCGTGGGAGTCGGCGTAGCGCTGGTTGGGGAACTTGCTCAGCTGGTCGATCATGCCGTCCTTGCTGTTCCAGTTGCCGAGGATTTCTTCCGCCAGTTTTTGCTGGTGCTGGCCGATGGCTTCCAGCAGCGGGCAGTAGCGCGCCTTGGTTTCGGCGTTGGCCAGGTCCAGCTTGCTGTCGTAGAGGATGTATTCGTAGGCGGACAGGCCGCGCACCACCACACTGGATTTGGCCAGGGTCGCGGCGTCGATATCGGGCTTATCTTTTACCAGCTGCTCGACCTGACGGCCGACCAGGTCTTTTTTATCCGGCCAGAACTGTACCTGCCAGGCGCGGTTGCCTTCGGCCAGTGGGCCGATCATCAGCGGCTGCAGTTCCGCCCAGGCATTTTGCGCGGCGAGGAAGTCGGCGCGGGCTTTTTCCAGGTCGGCTTTACCCGAGCAGAAGGCCAGGGCGCTGGCGGCCAAGGCGCGGTCGGCTTCTACCCAGCGGCTGTAGGTCGGCAGGATCACTTGCTTGGCCAGCGCCGTGGAAACTTCGGCTTGCTGGTCCGCCGGTGCACAGGCGCCCAGGGCCAGGGCAGCGATGCTGGTGAAGAGCAATTTGGTGCGGAACTTATTCTTTCCAAACATTGGCAGAGGGCCCCTTTATAGAGAGTTCAGGAAAGCCAGCAGTGCAGTGCGCTGCTCGGCATCGTAGGCGAGAACTTGCTGTTTTGCTGCCTGCGCTTCACCGCCGTGCCAGACAATGGCCTCCAGCAGGTTACGCGCGCGACCGTCATGCAGAAACTGAGTGTGGCCACTGACCGTTTGCGTCAGGCCAATGCCCCACAGGGCCGGGGTGCGCCATTGGCTGCCACTGGCCTGGTATTCGGAGCGGTTGTCGGCCAGGCCCGGGCCCATATCGTGGAGCAGCAGGTCGGTGTACGGGCGGATCACCTGGTTGGCCAGCTCGGGCTCGGCGGCGTCGCTGCGGGTGGTGTATTGCGGGGTGTGGCATTGCTGGCAACCGGCCTGGTGGAACAGGCCTTTGCCCGCCAGCACCTGCGGGTCGTCGACCTGGCGGCGCGCTGGCACGGCCAGGTTGCGGGTGTAGAACAGCACCTGGCTGAGCAGGTGGTCGCTGACTTCCGGTACGCCGCCGTCGGGGGCGTTTTTGCAGGCGGTTTGTGCCGCGGTGCATTCATCGAAGGGACGCAGGCTGGTGGTCAGGCCCATATCCGAGGAAAAGGCGTGCACGTTCTGCTGGTTCAGCGTCGGCTGTCCGGCTTTCCAGCCGAAGCGGCCGAGCACGGTTTTTTGCTGGGCGTCGTCCCAGACGTAGTTGGGCTGGCCGTGGATGCCGTTATTGGCGGTTTTTTGCGCTTGGGCGTTGGCCAGCAGGGCGTCGTCGGGGATGGCTTCGAGCAGGCCCAGGCCGATCATCGGCGGTGCCACGCGCGCGGAGAACTGCGCGTTCGGGCTGATGGGGCCGTAACCCCAGTTGCTTAACTTGAGCAGCGGCTTGCGCAGTTCGACCTGGCTGCCGTCTTTAAAGGTGACCTGGCTGGTTTCATAGTCCATGCGCACGCGCACTTCCGGGGCGACGCCGGGGATGGCCATGTCTTGCAGCTGGGTGCCGTACACCGGCTCGGGTACCACGCCGACTTTTTCCAGCAGCGCTGCCATATCCGGGCTGGAGGGCAGTGACACGCGTACCAGCATCGACACGGCGCTGACATCGTCGTCGCCTTCGGGCGGATGGCCACGGCCATCCTTGATATGGCAGTTCTGGCAGGCGTTGGTGTTCATCAACGGGCCCAGGCCATCGCGGGCGGTGGTGGTGGACGGGGCGATCACCCAGGGGCTGCGGAAAAAGCTGTTGCCCACGGCGAAGTCCAGCTGGCGCTCGTGGCTCAGGTTTTCCGAGGGCTGCATAAAGGCTTCGCGGTTTTTGCTGGTGACCGTGGTTTGCCCACCGGACAGCGCTTCGCCGGGTTCGGCGGCGGTAAAACGCGGCGAGTCATCACAGGCGCTCAGGGCAACCAGGCTCACGGCAAGCAGCAGGGAAAGGCGCGCGCGGGGCATCAAGGGTGTTCCAGACCACGAAAACAAGCGCGCAAGCTTAGCAGCATGGGGCTATTCAAATAAGAGGAATTAGCGTTTGCCGGGGAGGTTATTTGCCGCACGGTGAAATTTTGCTGATTTGGCCACGAGGAAAACGGGCAAAAAAAAGGGGGTGCTTTGTGGGCACCCCCGTTTTCCGCTCGGTGAACCAGATTAGAACTGGTGATCAGCGTTGTCTGGCTTCAGATCGTTGATGCCCAGCTTGGCAGCTGCTTGCTCGATGGCACCGGTCTGTTTCACCAGGGCGGCGATAGCGTCGCGCACGATCTGGTTGCCAGCGGCGTTGTCGGCAGCGATCAGCTGGTCGAAGTGCACGCCTTTGTTGGCGCTGTCGACCATCGCTTGCAGTTTGCCTTCGGTGGCGGCCAGGTCGTCCTTCACGGTGGTGTCGGTGGCGGCGTCAGCCTTGGCAACCAGGGACGACAGGCTTGGGCCGGTCAGGGTGGTGCCGTCGACTTTCTTGTACTCGCCCAGGTAAACGTTACGAATACCTTTGCCGTTGTAGAAGTGCGAGTTGTGGGTGTTGTCGCTGAAGCAGTCGTGTTCGTCTTCGGTGGAGTTGGCTTCCAGTGCCACCTTCATACGCTCGCCAGCCAGCTCGCCGAGGGACAGGCTGCCCATGCCGAAGAGCATTTTGCGCAGGCCGTTTTCCGGGGCGTCCGCCACCAGAGTGGCGCGGTAGTTGTCGGCAACGCCGGCTTTCCACTGCTCGACCATGCTGTCGAGGTCTTTGACCAGCAGGTCGGTCGCCGCTTTCAGGTACTCGGCGCGACGGTCGCAGTTGCCGTGGGTGCAGTCAGCGCCTTTGGCGTAGTCGGTAGCCGGACGCTCGCCAGCACCTGGGCCGGTGCCGTGCAGGTCTTGGCCCCAGAGCAGGAATTCGATGGCGTGGTAGCCGGTCGCTACGTTGGCTTCGGAACCGCCCAGCTCGTTCAGGCTGGCCAGTTTTTCGCCGGTGATTTCGCTGACGTCGATCTTGTCGTCGCCGACCTGGATGGTCTTGTTGGCGATGATATTGGCGGTGGCAGCCGGGTTGCCTTGGGCCGATGGGGTGTCAGCAGCCACGTAGTCGATCAGGCCTTCGTCCAGCGGCCAGGAGTTCAGTTGACCTTCCCAGTCATCGACAACGGCGTTGCCGAAACGGAACACTTCGCTCTGCATGTACGGAACGCGAGCAGCCAGCCAGGCATCTTGAGCGGCTTTCTGGGTGGTGGCCGACGGCGCAGCGATAAAGGCGTCTACGGCTTTTTGCAGGGCGTGGCCAGTGCTGGCCGCGTCGGTGAATACCGCCAGGGCGATATCAGCGTAATGGTTGACGACAGCCTTGGCGGCAGCCTCATCGACTTTGCCAGTAGCGGCAGCAGCAGGAGCGGTGGCGGTGCTGGCAGCAGGAGCGGCTGCTTGAGTGGCGGCTTCTTTCTTGTCGTCGCCGCAACCGGCGAGAGAAATAGCGATGGCCAGCAGACTGGCGGTAGCCAGAGGCATACGAATCATGGCGAGGTCCTTTGCATCGTGAGGTGGGTGACTGCGCAGCCGACTGGGCTGCAAAACCCGCACATAATGCGAAAGATTTGCATTTTGTGCAAAGCCCTTATGCCATAACTTAATGTTTTGGCCGTGCGCCAGTTCTGCTTTGCAGGGCGGTTGCTGGCTAGAATGCAGACTTATTGCGTACAGCCTGGATGGGAGATCCTGCTATGAGCGTGACGGCCGTTGTCACTTTGGTGGTGCTGTTCTTTATCGCGGTGTATGCCGTGTCGGTTTACAACGCCTTGGTGAGGGTAAAACACGGGGTGACCAAGGCCTGGTCGAACATCGATGTGTTGCTCAAGCAGCGCCACGATGAATTGCCCAAGCTGGTGGAAACCTGCAAGCAATACATGGCCCACGAGCGCAATACCCTGGAGCGGGTCATCAGCGCACGTAACGCGGTGGGCACGGCACGTGAGCGTGGCGATGTCAGCGCCGTCGGCCAGGCCGAAAGCGGCTTGCGGGCCGGCCTTGGGCAGTTGTTCGCCCTGGCGGAAAACTATCCACAGCTCAAGGCCAACGAAAGCTTCCAGTTTCTGCAGCAGCGCATCAGCGGCCTGGAAAACGGCATTGCCGATCGCCGCGAGCTGTACAACGAAGCGGTGAATATCAATAACGTGCGCATTGAGCAGTTCCCCGATGTGCTCGTGGCCCGCGCCTTCAACTTCAAGGCGGCGGACCTGTTGGTATTCAGCGACGCGGAAAAGGCCGACGTCGACGTCAAAGCCCTGTTCAGCTAAGCGCCGCCCTGTGGATATCCAGCAGTTTATTTTCCTCATGTGTTTTGCCGTGGCCCTCTGTGGCGGCGGCGCCTGGTGGTGCATCAAGCGCCTTGGCGAAGCAAGGCATTTGCTCGACACGCCCACCTCGAAAATCCGCTCGGCCGCCCAGGGCTATGTGGAGTTTTATGGCGTGCTGCACGAGGTGCCCACGGTGGCGCAAACGATGGGGCCGCTGACGGGCACGCCGTGCTTGTGGTGGCGGATCAAGGTCGAGGAGTCGCGTAGCAACGGCAAGAGCCGCAGTTGGAGTGTGGTCGACAGCCGCACCAGCGAAGGCTGGCTGCAACTGGCCGATGCCACCGGCGAATGCCTGATCGACCCCAGCGGCGCACAGGTGCGCGCCTCGACCCGCCAGGTCTGGTACGGCAATACGCGCCACCCCATGGGCTCGGCCAAGAGTGGGCTGCTGGCCTTTCTCAGCGGCGATGCGCAATACCGCTATACCGAAGAGCGCCTGCATGTGGGCCAGCCGCTGTATGCCATCGGCGATTTCAAAACCACCGGCGGCGGCCGTCAGGGCCTGGACCTGAATGCCGCCCAGGGCGACGTGATTCGTGAATGGAAGGGCGATTTCGCCGGCCTGATGCAGCGCTTTGACAGCAATGGCGATGGGCAGCTGGACGAGCAGGAATGGAACCGCGTGCGGCTGGCGGCGCAATTGGAAGCGGAGGATCGCCATCGGCAAACCAGCGCGCGGCCGGCGACCAACTTTATGGGCCGACCAGAAACCTCGCAGCCTTTTATTCTTTCCAATGCCGGGGAAGATGAACTGGCCCGCGCGTTTTATTGGCAGGCTGGGGCAGGGGCGGTGGTGTGTTTGCTCGGGGCGTTGGCGATCAACTGGTTGTTGCAGAACTATCACGGCTGAACGGCTTGGTGCGCGTAGCGCACCCTACGATACCGTCGTATTGACGCAGATACCGTAGGGCGCGCTACGCGCACCAAGCGATCTACAACGTGGTGCTGGCGTTGCTGATGCGCCGCGATTGCTTGAGGAACAAGGTCAATTCCCGCGCCGGCAATGGCTTGCTGTACAGGTAGCCCTGACCTTCGTGGCAGCCCTGGGCAATGATATAGGCCTCTTGCTCCAGCGTTTCCACGCCTTCTGCAATCACCTGCATGCCCAGGCTCTTACCGAGCTGGATAATGGCGCGCACGATGGTGGCGTCGTCTTCGTCATCCAGCAGGTCTTGCACAAAGCTCTTGTCGATCTTGATCTTGTCCAGCGGCAGGCTTTTCAGATAACTCAGCGACGAGTAGCCGGTACCGAAGTCATCAATGGCGATCAGCGCGCCAGAGCGGCGCAGGCTGAGCAGGTGCTGGGCGGCGGTGGTGATGTCTTCCATCAGGCCGGTTTCGGTCACTTCCAGTTCCAGGCTGCGCGGCGGCAGGCGGTACACCTGCATCAGGTTGTTGACCACCCGTGGCAGCTCGGCGTGGTGCAGCTGCACGGTGGACAGGTTGATGGCCATGCGCAGGTCGCTGAAGCCCTGGTCGTGCCATTCGCGCAGCTGGCGGCAGGTCTGGTCGAGAATCCATTCGCCGATGGCGATGATGGTGCCGTTCTGTTCGGCCAGCGGGATGAACAGGTCCGGCGGGACGAAGCCATGTTGCGGGTGCTGCCAGCGCAGCAGCGCCTCGACGCCGACCACGCGGTGATCGCGGTAGTCCACCTGCGGCTGGTAGACCAGGTGGAACTGGTTCTGCACCAGGGCTTCGCGCAGGTCCTTCTCCAGTTCGCGGCGGCGGCGCATCTCGCTGTCGACGCTGGCGATGTAGAACTGGTAGCGGTTGCGCGAGCGGCTCTTGGCCAGGGTCATGGTCTGTTCGGCTTTTTGCAGCAGCTTCTCGGTGCTGTCGCCGTCTTCGGGGAACAGGGTGATGCCGATGGTGGCGCGCAGCATCACTTCCTGTTGGTCGAGCAAAAACGGCGCTTCCAGGTCATCGAGCACGCTTTGCGCCAGCTCGGCGGCTTCGTAGGGTTGCTCGATATCGGCTTGCACCAGGGCGAACTGGTCACCACCCAGGCGGGCCAGCGCACCGAGGCGGCCGCTGTGGCTACGCAGACGGTCGGACAGGGCCAGCAGCAACTGGTCGCCGGTCTGGTAGCTGAACTGTTCGTTGATGCCTTTGAAATCGTCCAGGCCTACGCACAGCACCGCAACGCGACGTTGCAGGCGGCCGGCATCGCCCAGGATCTGGTCGAGCTGGGTTTGCAGTTGCTGGCGGTTGGGCAAGCCGGTGAGGAAGTCGTATTGGGCCATGCGCAACAGGCTGTCTTCGGCTTCGCGGCGTAGATGGGTGTTGCGTTCGATGGAGGAGAGCAGCTGGTTGGCCGTGTTGATCCACAGGCCCAGCTCGTTTTTCTCATTGCCCGGCAGCATCGGCAGCTTGTGCTCGCTGGGCCGGTCGGGGTTGATCTGGGTAAGGTGCTCGATGATTTTCGACAGCGGCTTGGTCAGCAGCCAGTGGTAGACCAGGTACAGCACCAGGCCCATGGCCAGGGCGCGTAGCACGCCGGAAACAAAGATGATCACGGAACTCGTGATGAAGTCCTGGCCGTAGCGGGCGGTGTCGAGGGTGATGGCGAGGTCGCCGTAGTATTCGCTGTAGGGGCCACGGCCTACCAGTTGGGTGGTGAAGGTGGCTTCGTCGCCGAGGATGGGGTCGGTCAGCCAGCGGGTGGCGCGGGTCATTGGCTCGCGGGATTTTTCCGCCAGCATCGGCTCATTCGGGTGGTCAATCGAGGCCACGCGCACCGATTCGTTCTGGAACAGGCCCTCGATAACCTGCATGCCCATTTCCCGGTCCAGGCTGTAGACGGCCTGGGTCGAGGGGTCGCGAAACATATCGAGGATACGGTGGGCGTCATCGGCGATCGCCTGTCGCGTCTTGTAGACGTCGAACATGATCTGCGCGCAGCTCAACAGCACCCCGACCACTAGCGCCGACAACAGCACCACACGGAGCAGTTTCAGCGACAGGCTGTGTTTGAGTTCCAGCTTCAAATGACCATTCCTTAATCGAGACCACAGGCGTCATAGCGACGGAGTATTAGCATTCGTGAGGAAGCAGTCAAAGGGCCATCACGGTGGAAAATATCAAGCGCTTGGCCGGCAGGCTAGCCCCTTTATTTTCCGAAGCGATAGCGCAAGTGAAATATGTCGGTAGGTGACCCGCTGTACTTTAGACCGCTGGGCACTTTTATCTGCGCGCAGGCCGCAGATTGCGATAGATGGCCTGCTCTCGTAAACCTTTGCGCGCGTGCGGCGTGAAGGCGCGCAATAAACCAGGTGGGATTTGCTGCACCGCATCACGGGGTTTCGTGACCGCATCGACCTTTTGTTTGGGTCTAGGAGTTTTCCTACACATTGATTGGGATCTGACGATAAGGGCCTCTGCCTGACTGGCGGAGAGTGCTGCGCATTCCGGCGCGTGCCAACGCGACCGTGAGTTTTCTGTGCATTCACTCTTCTGCAGGTAGTGGTTATGGCCCGTTTATCTATTCATCTATCGGCTCTGGCCGTGTGCCTGGCAGCCGCCGGCGCCGAGGCCGAAAGCAAGAAACCCAACGGCAAGTTCAACGCCAGCACCATGGCCGTTGCCATTGAACAGCTGCTCGACAACTTGCCAAGCCCAGCCGCTGGCCCATTGGCGCTGGACCCCGCGCAACAGCAAGTGGCAACCCTTCTGCAGGCGCGTAAACAGCTGCTCGGCAGCTTGTATAAAGACGTCGATCCAAGCTTCGAAGTCGGAACCCATCGCTGGATCGTTCCGCTTAAACCCGACACCACCTTTCCCTTGATTACCGGCGACAAAGGCAAGCCGTTCGTGGCGCTCAGTACCGAAGCCGGCGGCCGCGCCATTGCCTATGGCACCAGTATCGAACGTCAACTGACCGGCGCTAACGCGGCCCACATGCCGTTGTTCAAGCGTGCCGTGCAGTGGCTGGTGACCGGTTCGGCCGACGGCACGGTGCCGCCGAACTTGCGTGTCAGCGTCGACTCCAACAGCTCCACCCGACCTCGTGTACTTGATGCCTTGCGCACAGCCGGTTTTCAGGCGGTAGATGCCAACTGCAACGCAATGATCGACGCCGCTTGTGCAGGCTCGGTGCAGTTACTGGTCCTGCTCGCTGGGGGGGTTGCGCCGCAATCCCCGGAGCTGGAAGCGAAGGTCCGAGCACATATGCAGGCGGGTCTACCAATCCTTTACCTGCATACCTATGGCAACTCGCAACCACCTGTTGCTGCCAAGCAGATCCTGGCCGGCTTGGGGCTCAAGGACGACGGCACCTTTATCACGGCCCAGAAAGACCAGGTCGCCAGTTCGCGCACCGCTGAACAGTCGATCAGCATGGCGGCGAGCTACGGCTTCGACCCGGCCCTGGTACAGCAGATCGAGCAAGCCGCCGCGGACGCTGAAAACGCGGCAGAGACACAGACCGCGCAGCTGATCAAAACCCGCACCCAACTGCTGTGGGGGCTGTACAGCGGCGTCAGCTCCGCCTACGACCCCGGCTCCAGCCGCTGGATCGTTCCCGTTGACCCGAAAACCACCTTTCCCATGATCGTCGGCGACAAGGGCAATCCGTTGGCCGTTGTCAGCCTGGAAGGTGGCGGCCGCGCGCTGGCGTACGGCACCTATATCAGCACCCAACTGACCAGCAGTAACACGGCTCACGCCCCCTTGCACCGCCGTGCTGTGCAATGGCTGGTGAGTGGTTCGCCGCAGGCCAGCCTGCCGGCGAATTTCAACGTCAGCGTGGTGGGCACTACGCCTTCCAAGGTGATCGACGGTTTGCGCGCCAGCGGTTTGCAGGCGGTCGATGCCAAATGCGATGCGCTGGCCGACACCAGTTGCGCCAGTACTGTGCAATTGCTGGTGGTGGGCAGTAACAGCATGTCGCCGTCGCCCACGCTGGAGGCGACCATCCGCGCGCGGATGCAAGCCGGTTTGCCGGTGCTTTTTCTGCATACGGCGACGTCCTCCAGCCGCGAGTCCGGGATTCAGATGCTTACAGGGCTTGGCTTGAAGGAGGGCAGCAGTAACTCCGCGGCCAAAGATCGGGTAGCGAGCACGCGTACGGCGCAGCAGTCGGTGATTCTGGCCGCGAGTTGGGGCTTGGATAGCGCACAGCTGCCGCAGGTCGAGCAGGAGGTGGCGGCCACTGAGGCCGCAGAAGCCGAAGCGGCTGCCGCCGCCGAAGCCGCCGCTGCTGCCGAAGCTGCCGCCGCTGCCGAAGCCGCCGCTGCCGAGGCCGCCGCTGCTGCTGAAGCTGCCGCCGCTGCCGAAGCTGCCGCCGCTGCCGAAGCCGCTGCCGCTGCCGAAGCCGCCGCTGCTGCTGAAGCTGCCGCCGCTGCTGAAGCTGCCGCCGCTGCCGAAG
>JBCECW010000017.1:0-16639 GCA_039207785.1 Pseudomonas sp.
ATCCGGGTCTGGCCAAAGGCAATGCCACGGGCCTGCAGTTGCTCGACATAACCTTGGGCAAAACGGTCGATTTCCAGCGCGCAGTTCAGCGCCCGCTGGGCGTGGTCGGCCTGCGGCAAGGGCGCGGAAAACATGATGGCCACTGCATCGCCAACAATCCGGTCGAGGGTGCCGTCGTGGCGAAAGGCGATGCTGATCACCTGTTCCAGGTAATCGTTAAGCAGGCTGACCACCGCCTCCGGCGTCTGCCGCTCCATCATTTCGGTAAAGCCGGTAAGGTCGGTAAAGACAAAACTGCACACCTGGCGCTGCCCACCCAGGGTGAGTTGCCCGGGGTTATCCACCAGGTGCTTGACCAGGTTGGGCGACACATAGCGGGAAAACGCCTCGCGCACCCAGCGCTGTTCGCGCTCACTGGCCACGTGATGGCTGATGCTCGCCACGCTGTAGATCAGCGCCAGCCCCAGCCCCGGGGTAAACAAGTCCAGCAGCAGGTGCTCGGCGCTAAAGGCATACCAGCCCACGCCATTGAGGGCGGCCACCAGCAACAGGGTCAACCCGGCCCCCAGCAAGGCGGGCAGGCGCAGCGCCAGCAGGCATACCAGCACACCACCGAGCACCAACGCCAGGGCCTCCACGGCGCGGGTCCAGCCTGGCCGTTGCAGATACGCGCCACTCAGCACTTGTTCCAGCGCCTGCGCATGCACCTCGACGCCCGGAATGATCCCGCCCAGGGGGCTAAAACGCAGGTCTTGCAGCCCCTGGGCCGACGAACCAATCAATACGATGCTGCCCGCCACCCCGGCTGGAGCCTGCCCTGCCAACACCTGCCAGGCCGGAATGCTGCGCGCTGCCTGCGGCGTGCTGAAATGCACCCAGAGCTCACCGCGGCGGTTGGTGGGAATCTGCAGGCGGCCAATATCCACGCGTTCCACCCCCGCCGCGCCGGTATGCACCCGGTACAGGGGCGAACGCTGCGCCACCCGCAAGGCTTCGGCCACCAGCGAGGGCCGCACCTGGTCGCCCACTGCTACCAGCAGCGGCACCTTGCGTACTACGCCATCGGTGTCAGGCTCGAACGTCAGCGCGCCATTGCCCAGGGCCGCCTGCTCCAGCGCCGGCAAGGCGCGAATCGCCGAGCCGTAATGCGCCAGAAACGGCAGTGGCGACGGTGGCGGTGCCACCAGGCCATAGCGGCTCAAGGGCAAACCCTTGTCCCCGGGCCGCCGCTCGGTGGCAAACCCCAGCACCACGGTGCTGTTGCCCAGCGCTGCGGCGAGTTGGCTGTCGTGATCCGGCAGGGCCTGCAACTGGCTGAGCAAGGCATCGTCCAGGCCTTGGTCCTGCAACAGCACGGCGGGCGAGGTGCGGTCGGGCTCGGCGAACAGCACGTCAAAGGCAATCACCGCCGTGCCGGCTTCGCGCAGCTTATCCACCAGTTCAGCCACCCGCGTCCGTGACCACGGCCACTGGCCAATGCGCGCCAAGCTGGCTTCGTCGAGGTCGATAATGCGCACCGGCGTTGCGCCATAACTGCGTGGCTGCCAGCGCTGGAACTGGTCGAACACGGCGTTATGCAGCTTTTGCAGCGGCAACGGCGCCAGCACCAGCGGGGCCAGGCAACCGGCCAACACCACGGCACAACTGAGCAGGCTGGCGGCAACGCCGCGGCGTTTGTGCATCAGGCAGTTACACCATGGCCAGTGGGCGTTTGCGGGTGGGCGGTGGGAACACGCCGTCGAGCAGGCGCAGGTCGGTGGCGTCCAGGGTCAGTTGCAAGGCGGCGGCATTGGCGTGCACATGGGCAGGCGTCACCGCCTTGGGAATCGCCAGCACGCCGTTCTGTTGCACCAGCCAGGCCAGCGCCACCTGCGCCGGGGTGGCGTTACGGCGCTCGGCAACCTGGTTCAAGGTCACGTCGGCGAGCATACGTCCGCCCTGGCCGACCGGGCAGTAGGCCATCAGCGGCATGCCCTGCTGTTGGCACCAGGGCAGCAGATCAAAACCAACACCGCGCTCGTCGAGGCTGTAGAGCACCTGGTTGGTGGCGCAGTCGGGGTTGTTCAGTTCGTGCAGATCGTCGAGGTCGAAATTGGAAACGCCCCAGCGGCCGATCTTGCCTTGCTCACGCAGACGTTCGAAGGCCTCGACGGTTTCTTCCAGGGGGTACTGGCCGCGCCAGTGCAGCAGGTACAGGTCGATATGCTCGGTGCGCAAGCGTTTGAGGCTGCGCTCGCAGGCTTCGATGGCGCCACGGCGGCTGGCGTTATGGGGATAAACCTTGCTCACCAGATAGACCTGCTCGCGCAGGCCTTGCAGCGCTTCGCCAACGACCTCTTCAGCGCCGCCTTCACCGTACATTTCGGCGGTGTCGATCAGGGTCATGCCCAGTTCGATACCCAGGCGCAGGGCGGCCACTTCGGCCTGCCGTTCCCCGGCCTGCTCGCCCATGCGCCAGGTGCCTTGGCCGATGGCAGGGAGGGTTTGCTTGGCGAGCTGGACGGTGTGCATAGCGGTCTTCCTTTACTCGGTTGCCCCGGTGCGCGGAGCGCACCCTACGGGTTATGCGTAAACGAGGTGATCAGTACTCGACTCAGTACCGTAGGGTGCGCTCAGCGCACCAGGCGTTACTTCAATCCGGACTTCAGTAATAGCAGCAACGACACCGGCTGCTCACTCTCAGGGTGCAGAGGCTCTTGTAGCCATTGCAGACGCCAGTCGGTTTCAGCCAACAGCGCCAGCCAGGATTCCAGGGTGCGGAAGAACCACGGCATGGGTTCGGCAAAGCCCTCACCAAAGCCTTCGAAGTGTTCGACGCGCCAGCCATCCTGGTACTGCCCTTCGCCACGCGAGCTCCAGGGATGGATGGTCTGGATCAGCAATACCCCACCTGGCGCCAGCAGGCTGTGCAGGGTATTCAGCACCGGGGCCAGGGGTTCATCGAGCAAGGCAAAGTTGCACACCAGTACATCAAACTTGCCCAGCAGCGGCGCTTGCTCGGCCAGCTCGGCATAACCGCAGACGCGGTATTGGCCCGAGCAGATGGCCCGCGCGGTTTCAATCAGCGGCACCGAGGCATCCACGCCCACCGCTTCGATACCGTGGGCCATCAGCCCGCGGCATAACCAGCCTTCACCGCAACCGATATCCAGCACGCGTTTGGGCTCGCAGGCGAGGATGGCGCGCAGGATGGCGGCATCGGTCACCAGGCGGCGGCTTTCAATACGCCGCTCGCGGACGGCGGCGGTCCAGGCATCGGCGTTGGCCTGCCAGCTGAAATTAAGCTGTTCTCGGTGGTCGCGCTGCATAGTGGGGTCGTCTGCCTGGGTGCTTGAGTGGCCTGGCGTAGAAGAAAAAATTTCGCGCAGGAACGTTAACCGCATTTTGCCGCCGACAACAGCGTCTAAGCTCTAACCCATGCAGAGTAACGCAGAGCCAAGGCCGACTTGATATGGGCGCACTATGGCAATCAAACGCTAACCCGGCTGAGCACACAGTGCCCGGCCTGACTGCCACCCCTTCGCCGGCCCGCCAACGCCCCCCGCCCCGCTCCCCCTGGCGGCGTGCCGTGCGCCGCACCTTCTGGCTGCTGGTGTTGGGCGCACTGGCGGCCGCTGGCTGGTTTATCCACGAAGAAATCACCACCGCCACTTACCAGTCGCGCGAGCTTAGCCGCTACGCCAGCACCCTCACCTATGAGCTGGTGCAGGGCCCCAGCAACGCCATTGCCTACCCCGAAGACGGCCCATTCGACAAACGCTTGGGCTATGCCTACCTGCCGCAGATGCTCGAACGCCTGCAACAGCGTGATTACCAGATCGAGGCGCAAACACGCTTTTCGCCGGCGCTGCTCGACTACAGCCGCCATGGCCTGTTTATCCCCTACCCGGAAAAACTGCAGAGCGGCCTGGCAATTGCCGACTGCCAGGGCCTGCCGCTGTATGGCGCCACCTTTCCCCAACAGCTGTATGCCAGCTTCCAGAGCATTCCGCCGCTGGTGGTCAATAGCCTGCTGTTTATCGAAAACCGCGACCTGCTCGATAGCCAGCAACCACTAAGCAACCCGGCCGTGGACTGGCCACGCTTTGCCATGGCGGCGCTGACCCAGGTGGGCAAGAAACTCGACTTCCAGGGCCAGTCCGCTGGCGGCAGCACCCTGGCCACCCAGCTGGAAAAATACCGCCACTCGCCGGACGGCCTGACCCTGTCGGCCAAGGACAAGCTGATGCAAATGGCGTCGGCCAGCGTGCGCGCCTACCAGGGCGGCCCGCAGACCCTGGCGGCGCGGCAGAATATCGTGCGCGACTACCTTAATAGCGTGCCGCTGTCCGCTGCGCCCGGGTATGGCGAGGTGCATGGCCTGGCCGATGGCTTGCGCGTCTGGTACGGCGCCGATTTTGCCCAGGTCAACCAGGTGCTGGCCCGGGCCGACGGCAACCTTGCCGAGCGTGGCCTGGCCTTGCGCCAGGTGTTGTCGCTGATGATTGCCCAGCGCCGCCCTTCCTATTACCTGGCCCAGGGCCATAGCCAACTGGCGGCGCTTACCGACAGCCATATCCGCCTGCTGGCCAATGGCGGGGTAATCGACCGCCCGCTGCGCGATGCAGCACTGGCGAGCAGCACCAGCTGGCGCGACCTGGCCGCACAACCCGGGGTGCAACCGGTGGAAAGCAATAAAGGCATCAGCGTGGCGCGCAGCCGCCTGTCCAGCCTGCTGAACAAGCCGCTGTACGACCTCGACCGCCTCGACCTCGCCGCCACCACCACCCTTAACGGCCAGTTGCAGCAAGCCGCCAGCGACTACCTGCAGCGCCTCGCCGACCCAGCCTTCGCTGCCCAGACCGGTCTGCTCGGCGACCACCTGCTCACCGCGCAAACCACCCAGGAGGTGCGCTACAGCTTTACCCTGTTCGAGCGTACCGCCGATGGCTCGCGGGTACGGGTGCAAACCGACAGCACCGACCAGCCCTTCGATATCAACGAAGGCAGCAAACTGGAACTGGGCTCCACCGCCAAGCTGCGGGTACTGACCACCTACCTGGAAATCATCGACGAACTGCACCGTCGCTTTGTCGGCCAGTCGCCGGCGCAGTTGCGCGCGGTAGACGTGCCCGAGCAGGACCGCCTGACCCGCTGGGCCGTCGACTACCTGGCCAGCGGCAGCGACCCGAGCCTGGCCGCCATGCTCGACGCCGCGCTGGAGCGGCACTACTCCGCCAGCCCTGGCGAAAGCTTTTTTACCGGCGGCGGCCTGCACCACTTCAACAACTTCCGCCGCGAAGACAATGGCCGCAACCCCAGCCTGCGCGAAGCCTTGCAGGAGTCGATCAACCTGCCCTTTATCCGCCTGATGCGCGATGTGGTGCGCTATAGCACCTACCAGGCCAGCAATAGCAGTGCGCAACTGCTGACCGACGACCACGACCCGCGCCGCCAGGACTATCTGCAACGCTTTGCCGACCACGAAGGCACGGTGTTTCTGCTGCGCTTCTGGCGCAAGTACCAGGGCAAGAACGCCACCGAACGCCTGGACACCTTTCTCGACGGCATGCACCCCACCGCCTCGCGCCTGGCGGCGGTACACCGCTACCTGATGCCGGATGTCGACGAAGGCACCTTTGGCACCTTTATCAATGCCCATCTGCTGGAGGAAAAAGTCGGCCCGGAGCGGGTGCATGAGCTGTACAGCAAATACGGCCCCGGCGCCTATAGCCTGCCGGACCAAGGCTATATCGCCCGCGTCCACCCATTGGAACTGTGGCTGCTTGGCTATCTGCAGCAACACCCGCAAGCCAGCTTCAACGAAGCGGTCAGCGCCAGCCAGGCACAGCGCCAGGAAGTGTATGGCTGGCTGTTCAAAAGCCGGCACAAGAGCGCCCGCGACAGCCGCATTCGCATCATGCTGGAGGTGGAAGCCTTCCTTGATATCCACCAGCGCTGGCAGCGCGTGGGCTACCCGTTCGACCACCTGGTGCCGTCGCTGGCCACCGCCATCGGCAGCTCGGGCGATCGCCCGGCAGCACTGGCCGAGCTGATGGGCATCATCCTCAACGACGGTATCCGCCAGCCGACGCTGCGTATCGACAGCCTGCACTTTGCCGCCGCCACCCCCTACGAAACCCGCCTGGGCATCACCCCCGATGGCGGCAAACGGGTGCTTTCCTCCGAAGTAGCCAGCGCCTTGCGCGGCGCCCTGGCGCAAGTGGTGGAAAAAGGCACGGCGCGACGTTTGAACGGCAGCTTTAGCCAAGCCGACGGCAGCGCCATGACCCTGGGCGGCAAGACCGGCACCGGTGATAACCGTATCGAAAGCGTGGGGGCTGGCGGGCGCATCCTCAGCTCACGCTCACTGAACCGCACCGCCACCTTTGTGTTTTACCTGGGCGACAAACACTTCGGCACCCTGACCGCCTTTGTGCCGGGGCGGGAAGCCGCCGGGTTCCGCTTTACCTCGGCGTTGCCGGTGCAGGTGCTCAAAGGCATGGCGCCGATCCTGCAGCCGTATTTGCAGGGCGGCACGCAGTGTGTCGCCCAGTCCCGCATGGCGCAATTTCCGTAGGAGCCAGGGGGCGGCCTCCCGATTGCTGGCGAACCCTGGAAAAGGCGGTGTTTGCAGGGTTCGCCAGCAAGCTGGCTCCTACGGATGGCGTCAGATCTGCGTTAACCCCGCCGCCCTGCTCCTGCTACTATTCGCCCCGCCCCACCACCCCGCTTGTCTGGAGTACCCGCTTGGAGTCTGAATCCATCGTCTATGGCTGTATCCGCGACTGGCCGTCCGGTGATCCAGAGCAGGCGCGTCTGCGTCGGGCGATCAACAGGCGTGAGCTACGCGCATTGCCAGCAGGCGACGCCTGGCCCTTTATCGGCCGCGATATGTTCTCCTTCTGCCCCGAACCGGGCGAAGGCCTGTACCAAACCCAGGTGATCCACTTCGGTGCCAGCTACCGCGCCGTCGAGTACGAATGGAACCTGTGGGTGGAGCAATTCGAAGCCCTGCTTAAACGCCTGTACTGGGGCAGCGCGGTGGTGCATCTGGAAACCGAACTCAGCGGCAGCCATACCTTTCGCTGGGAGTCCGAGCAGGGCTTCCATAGCCCACAAGACACCGGCGGCCTTCTGGTGCGCTGCGCCTGGGAGCGCGAAGGCGCGCTGCACAGCTAAGGATTCTGCCGTGCTCAATTACCTGTGGTTTTTCCTTGCGGCTGTATTTGAAATCGCCGGCTGCTACGCCTTCTGGCTATGGCTGCGCGCCGATAAAAGCATCTGGTGGATCGTGCCGGGCGTGGTCAGCCTGGTGCTCTTCGGCCTGCTGCTGACCCGCGTGGAAGCGGCCTATGCCGGACGCGCCTATGCCGCCTATGGCGGGATCTATATCGTCACGGCGCTGTTGTGGCTGGGGGTGGTGGAGCGGTCGCGGCCATTGTCCACTGACTGGATTGGCGCCGCGTTCTGTGTGGTGGGTGCCTTGATTATTCTGTTGGGCCCGCGCGCTTATCCGTAGGGTGTGCTCCGCGCACCATTGCGGTTGACCTGAGATCACTTGGTGCGCGAAGCACACCCGACGAGATCGAGTCGCTCACTCCTCCAACCATTCCTTGGGCACATCGCGCTTCATTGCCAGCTGGCATTGCTCGCTCTCGACGTCGAAGACAATCACCGCCTCGCCTTTATCGAGGGCACGGCGCACACGGGCGACGCGGGTGTCCAGCGGGGTTTCGTCGCCATTGTCGGTGCCGTCACGGGTAACGAAGTCTTCGATCAGGCGCGTCAGGGTGTCGGGTTCAAGCAGTTCTTGCGGAATCAACATGGCACTTCTCCAGAAAGCCCGCCGATGTTAACCCACTAAGACGACGAGGTTTCTTCGCTGGCCGGCTTTTCCCGCGCGGCGGCAAGAAAACGGTCGATGGTGTCGTACAGCACCTGGCAATCCAGCGGCTTGCCCAAAAAGTCATCCATGCCCACCTGGGCACCATGCTCGCGGTGTTCATCGAGGATATGCGCGGTCAAGGCGACGATAGGCACCGGCCGCAGTTGCCGCTGCTTTTCCAGGCGGCGAATCTGCCGGGTGGCTTCGAAGCCGTCCATTTCCGGCATCTCGCAATCCATCAGCACCAGCTGCACGGCCGTGGGGTCGCGGCTGTAGTCCTTCACCGCTTCCACGCCATTGGCCACCATACGCACCACATAACCGCGTTTTTTCAGCAGGCCCTGCACCACCAACTGGTTTACCGGGTTGTCTTCGACCACCAGGATGCAGGCGTTATTGCCGCTCAGGTCTTCCTGCGGCGGCCGGTGTTCGCTGCGCCGCTCCTGGTAGAACTCCAGCAACGCATCGCGCAGTGGTGTCACCGCCAGCGGCTGGGCCAGGTTCAGCAGGCGCAGGCCTTTGCTCGGCGGCAACAGCTGGCATTGCTCCGGCGGGCACAGCAGCAGGATGCGTTGGCCCTTTTGCAGGCCGGGGCGCAGGGTATCGAGCCAGTGCAGCACGCTGCCGGGCCACGGCGCCATCAGCACCAGCAAGGGGGTGACGGCAAAGTCATCGAGGTAGGTCTGCAGGCGTTCCGGGTTCTGGCAGCGCTCGGTGCGCATGCCCCAGCGCTCCAGCAGACGGCTGACCGCGTCCAGGCCCAGGCCATCGAGGGAGCTGAGCAGCGCGGTCTTGCCTTTGAGCAATTGCGGCAACGGGTCGTCATTGCGCTCACCTTCGTGCAACGCCACGTCGAAGGCCAGGCGTGTGCCCTGCCCCGGCGCGCTTTGCACTTCGATATGGCCACCCATCATTTCCACCAGCTCCTTGCTGATGGCCAGGCCCAGGCCGCTGCCGCCGTAGCGGCGGGTGGTGCTGGAGTCGCCCTGGGAAAAGGATTCGAACAGCTGGGTCTGCGCCTCGCCCGGAATACCAATACCGCTGTCGCTGACGGCAAAGATCAGGTGCGGGTCGCCCAGGCTGTTATTGCGCCGGCACACGCTGACGGACACATGGCCCTCGGCGGTAAATTTCAGCGCATTGCTCAACAGGTTCATCAGCACCTGCTTGAGCCGCGTGGGGTCGCCCTGAATACGCTGCGGCACGCCCACTTCCAGGCTGACATACAGGCGCAGGTTCTTTTCCAGGGCCTGGGCGGTAAACAGGGTCAGGGTGTCGGAAATCAGCACCTCGAGGTCGAACTCGATATTTTCCAGGCTGAGCTTGCCGGACTCGATACGGGCGTAGTCGAGAATGTCGTTGATCACCGCCATCAGCGAGCTGCCGGAGCTGGCGATGGTGTCCACGTAAAAGCGCTGGCTGCGGTCCAGTGAAGTGCCTTTGAGCAATTGCAACATGCCCAGCACGCCATTGAGCGGGGTGCGGATTTCATGGCTCATCTTGGCCAGGAAACGGCTCTTGGCCTGGTTTTCGATTTCCGATTTGGCCGCTGCCTGCCGGGAGCGGAAACCTTCTTCCTTGAGCAGGTTGATGCGATCAGCCAGGCCGATAGACAGGGTGATCAGCTCGATGGTGACCCCCACCTTGACCATGGTGGCGCCATAGATACCGAAAATCTCGATGCCCAGCGAGCCGCTGGTGGCAACGATAAAGGAGGTCAGCAATATGCCCCAGGCGAGGATGTAATAGGAGCCATAACGCAGGCCCTGGCGCCAGATATATACACCGCTGGCCAGCAGCACGAACGAGACAAACAACACCGTCAGGCTGGCGAGGATATTCCACGCCTGCAGACCAATAACCAGCACCGAGACCATGCAGCACAGAATCCCCACCATCAGGTATTGCAGGCCCTTATCAAGCCTCGGCGAAAACTGTGCGGTATGCAGGAAGTGGCGGCTGAACTGGGTGGCGCTGAAGCTGTGCAGGAACATCAGGAAATAGATGCTCACCGACTGCAGTTCGATCAGGTTGGGCATCAGCTTGAACAGCATGCCGTCGAAGCTGGCGGCAAACAGGCCGATATTCAGGTTGTACACCAGGTACCAGAAGTAGGCGCGCTCACGCAGGGAGAAAAACAGGAACAGGTTGTAGCAGAACATCGCAAACAGCACGCCGTAGAAGGCGCCGTTGGCACCCATCAGGTTTTCCTGGGCGGCAGCGCTGGCGCCATAGGTACTGAAAAACATCGGCACAAACAACGTGCTGGTGCTTTCGATCCGCAGGATCAGCACGCTCTGGCCGGGCGGCAACTCCATGGGAAACCAGAAATTGCGAACCGGTACCGGGCGCTGGGAGAAGGCAAAACGGTCACCGGTTTCCTGGCTGCTGACCTTGCCGTCGGGGGTTTGCAGGTACAGCTGGATATGGTCGAGCAGCGGGTAGTTGATTTCCAGATAGCCGCCCAGCGCGTGGGGGCGGCTGTTCAGCAAACGCACCTTGAACCACCACACCGAGCCGTTTTTGCCCAGGTTGACGTGGTCGGTGCGCGCGCCAGAGAACTCCTGGTCAGGCACGGCCTGTACCTGCTCCAGGCTCAGGATGCCGTGGGGGTCTTCGAGATAGCCGACGTAGGGCGCCAGGGACAGGCGCAGATCATCCTGATTGAGCGGCGCAAGGGTCTGTCCGCCGGCCCAGGAGCTTCCAGCGAACAGGCACAGCAGCAACACCAGACAAAGACGAGGCATCCGTAACTCTCGCAATAATTTCCGGCAGAGCTATCAGATCGCTCCACTCTCGTTTGTCTGGCACTTTGCCTCTATGCCAGCCGCCCTTCAAGTGTCGTGTTCACGCGTATTGATCAGACTGTCTACCGTCGGCACCCGGGTATCACTTGCCATCTGCGCGTCGTGCTCGATCTGGTGGCTGAAATTGTCCAGCGACTGATTGGCCGGCTTGGCATCGCTGGCAAAGACCGGCGGGCTCAAGATATAGGCGCTAAGCAAACGACTAAGCCCCGCCAGGCTATCGATATGGGTACGTTCGTAGCCGTGGGTGGCGTCACAGCCAAAGGCTAGCAGAGCCGTGCGGGTGTCGTGGCCGGCGGTGATCGCGGATTGCGCATCGCTGTGGTAGTAGCGAAACAGGTCGCGGCGTACCGGCACCTCGTGGCTCTCGGCCAGGCGCAGCAGGTGGCGGGACAGGTGGTAGTCATAGGGCCCGCCGGAATCCTGCATGGCCACGCTCACCGTGTGCTCGCTGGACTGCTGCCCCGGCGCCACCGGCGCGATATCGATACCGACGAATTCGCTGACATCCCAATGCAAGGCCCCCGCCGCCCCCGAGCCCACCTCCTCGGTGATGGTAAACAGCGGGTGGCAGTCGATGGCCGGCTCGATACCGCTTTCCACCAGGCCCTTGAGGGCGGTGAGCAGCGCCGCTACGCCAGCCTTGTCGTCCAGGTGGCGGGCACTGATATGGCCGCTCTCGGTAAATTCCGGCAAGGGGTCGAAGGCGACAAAATCACCGACATTGATCCCCAGCGATTCACAGTCGGCTCGGGTGCTGCTGTAGGCATCCAGGCGCAGTTCGACGTGGTCCCAGCTGATCGGCATTTGGTCGATGGCGGTATTGAAGGCATGCCCGGAGGCCATCAGCGGCAATACGCTGCCGCGAAAAACGCCGGTTTCGGTAAATACGCTGACCCGACTGCCCTCGGCAAAGCGGCTGGACCAGCAGCCCACTGGCGCCAGGCCCAGGCGGCCGTTGTCCTGCACCTGGCGGACGATGGCGCCAATGGTATCCAGGTGCGACGACACCGCGCGGTCGGGGCTGTTCTGCTTGCCCTTGAGGGTGGCGCGGATGGTGCCGCGGCGGGTCAGCTCAAAAGGAATGCCCAGTTCTTCCAGGCGCTCGGCCACGTATCGCACGATGGTGTCGGTAAAGCCGGTGGGGCTGGGGATGGCGAGCATTTCCAGCAGCACGCGGCGCAGGTAATCGAGGTCGGGTTCGGGGACTTTTTTCATGGGGGTCTCCTTTGGGTTTGCCAATAGATGGCTTGGTGCGCGGAGCGCACCCTACGAGAGCAGCGCCAACCCACGATATCAAGCACGGCTCGGTATCGTAGGGTGCGCTTTGCGCACCAGTTAGGTACCCGTCTGACTCAGCGGAAACAGCAAATCGATAAAGCGCTCGGCCGTCGGTTGCGGCTGGTGGTTGGCCAGGCCCGCGCGTTCGTTGGCTTCGATAAACACGTAGTCGGGCTGGTCGGCCGCCGGCACCAGCAAGTCCAGACCGACCACGGGAATATCCAGCGCCCGCGCCGCGCGCACCGCCGCTTCATTGAGCACCGGGTGCAGGATGCTGGTGACATCCTCCAGGGTGCCGCCGGTATGCAGGTTGGCCGTGCGCCGTACCGCCAGACGCTGGCCGGCGGGCAATACGCTGTCGTAGTCAAAACCAGCCGCGCGCAGGGTGCGGTGGGTTTCTTCATCCAGCGGAATGCGGCTTTCGCCACCGGTGGCGGCCTGGCGCCGGCGGCTTTGCGCTTCGATCAGGGCGCCGATGCTATGGCGCCCATCGCCAATCACTTCGGCCGGGCGGCGGATGGCTGCGGCCACCACCACAAAGCCGATTACCAGGATGCGCAGGTCAGCGCCTTCGTGAAAACTTTCCAGCAGCACTCGGTTATCGAAGGCCTGGGCGCGCTTGATGGCGGCCTGCACATCGGCCTCGGTCCGCAGGTCGATGGCCACGCCCTTGCCCTGTTCGCCATCCACCGGCTTGACCACCACCCGGCCGTACTCGGCGAGAAAATCAGCGTTTTCTTCCGGCTCGCCGGCCAGTTGCTGGGCCGGCAGGTGCAGCCCCACCCGGCGCAGGGCGCGGTGGGTAAGCAGCTTGTCCTGACACAGGGTCATGCTCACGGCGCTGGTCAGATCGCTCAGCGACTCGCGGCAGCGAATCCGCCGGCCGCCATGGTTAAGGGTAAACAGCCCGGTTTCGGCATCGTCCACCTGCACCTCGATACCACGCCGGCGAGCTTCGTCGACGATGATCTTGGCGTAGGGGTTGAGTTCGGCTTCCGGGCCTGGGCCCAGGAACAGGGTTTCGTTGATGCCGTTCTTGCGCTTGAGGGTAAAGGTGGCCAGGTCGCGAAACCCCAGCTTGGCGTACAAGCGCTTGGCCTGGTGGTTGTCGTGCAGCACCGACAAGTCCAGATAGCTCAGGCCACGGCTCATAAAATGCTCGATCAGATGGCGCACCAGTACTTCGCCCACCCCAGGCCGCGCGCACTGCGGCGCCACGGCCAGGCACCAGAGGCTGCAACCGTTGTCCGGGTCGTTGAAGGCCTTGCGATGATTAAGGCCCATCATGCCGCCGATTACCTCGCCGCTGTCGGCGTCTTCGGCCAGCCAGTATTCCGGGCCGCCGTCTTCCTTGGGCGTAAGGCGCTCGGGGTCCACCGGCAACATGCCGCGCAACTGGTACAGGTGATTGAGCGCCTGCCAATCCTCGGCGCTTTGCGCCCGGCGCACGTTAAAGCCACGAAAGCCGCGGCGCGCCTGGCGGTAGTCGGTAAACCACAGGCGCAGGGTATCGGAGGGGTCGAGAAACAACCCCTGCGGCGCCTGGGCCAGCACCTGGTGGGGCGCTGCCACATACAGGGCGATATCCCGCTCGCCGGGTTTCTCACTCAATAGTTCACTGGCCAGCAACTCCGGGGTTGGGTAGGTATGGCCGATCAGAATCCGTCCCCAGCCACAGTGCAGGGCCAGGGGTGGGTTGGCGCTCTGGTTGCCATCCTCGGCAAACCGCGCCTGCAAGCGCTCATAAGACGGCGGTTGGCCGCGCAGCAGGCGCTGGCTGTAGGCGTAGCCTTTCATCAAGAAGTCTTCCCTTGAAAAAACGGGGCGCAAGGCGCTGTTCACTTAGATGCCCTGCTCAGCGAGCCACAGGTTCAACGCGGCCAGTTGCCAGAGTTTTGAGCCGCGCAGCGGGGTCAATTGCCCCTGCGGGTCAGTCAGCAACTGGTCGAGCATGGCCGGATTGAACAGGCCACGGTCCTGGCTCGGGTCCAGCAGCAGCTCACGCACCCAACCCAGGGTATTGCCCTGCAGATGCTTGAGGCCTCGTATATGTTTATAAGAGACTGTCCTTGTGCACCTGCTTGCCGCCATCGGGCAATTTGAAGCGCCCGGGTATCCGTGCCGACAGCTCCACCAGGCGGTAATCCAGGAACGGCGTGCGCGCTTCCAGGCCCCAGGCCATGGTCATGTTGTCCACCCGTTTGACCGGGTCATCCACCAGCATCACGGTGCTGTCCAGGCGCAGCGCCTTGTCGACGCCGGCACTGGCACCGGGGCGCTGGAAATGCTCGCGCACGTATTCGCCGGCGCAGTCGCCGGTCAGCCAGGCGGGTTGCACCGTGGCGCGGTATTCGTCGTAGCTGCGATCCAGAAACGCCGCGCGGTAAGCGGCATACGGGTCGGCGGCGCCATCCACCAGCGGGTACCAGTGGTAACCGGCAAATAGCTCGTCGGCACCCTGCCCGCTCTGCACCACCTTGCAATGCTTGGCCACCTCGCGGGACAGCAGGTAGAAGGCAATGCAGTCATGGCTGACCATCGGCTCGCTCATGGCGCGGAACGCTGCCGGCAGTTGCTCGATAATCTCGCGCTCGTCGATGCGCAATTGGTGATGGCGGGTGCCATAGTGCTGGGCGATCAGGTCGGAGTACTGGAACTCGTCGCCGCGCTCGCCGCCGGCATCCTGGAAACCGATGGAAAAGGTCGACAGGTTTTCCACCCCGACCTCACGCAGCAGGCCCACCAGCAGGCTGGAATCCACCCCGCCAGAGAGCAGCACGCCCACGTCCACCGCCGCACGTTGGCGGATGGCCACGGCTTCGCGCAGGCTATCGAGGGTCAGGTCGCGCCACTCGTTCAGGCCGTAGGCCTGCTCATCGGCGCCAGCGCCGTAGGTCAGGCTCCACCAGGTTTGCTGGGTGGTTTTGCCCTGGGCATCGACACGCATCCAGGTCGCCGGCGGCAGCTTGCTGACATTGGCCAGCAGGGTACGCGGCGCCGGCACCACGGCGTGAAAGTTGAGGTAATGGTTAAGGGCGATGGGGTCGAGGGTCTTGTCGATATCGCCGCCTTGCAGCAGGGCTGGCAAGGTCGAGGCAAAGCGCAGGCGCTCGGCGGTGTGCGACAGGTACAGCGGCTTGATACCCAGGCGATCACGGGCAATAAACAGCTCGCGTTTGTCACGCTCCCAGATGGCAAAGGCAAACATGCCATTGAGCTTGGGCAGCAAGTCGGCGCCCCAGGCGTGATAGCCCTTGAGCAGCACCTCGGTGTCACCCTCGGAAAAGAACTGATAACCCAGGGCCTGCAGCTCACTGCGCAGCTCCGGGTAGTTGTAGATGGCGCCGTTGAACACCAGCGACAGGCCGAGTTGGCTGTCGATCATCGGCTGGCCGGAGGCGTCCTCAAGATCCATGATTTTCAGGCGCCGATGGCCCAGGGCGATGGAGCCCTGACTATGCAAGCCATGGGCGTCGGGGCCACGCGGGGCCAGGTGATGGGTGATGCGCTCGACGGCTGCAACGTCGGCGGGGCGATGGTTAAACCGTAACTCTCCAGATATTCCGCACATAGTCCTTACCGGGTTTCCGTTGGGGAAAAAGGGGGGCGCGCTTTCAATGCGCTAATGGAGCAGACCGGCTTGGGCGCTGAGAGTTTTAGATAAATCTGTTCTAACTCGATGGATTGCAGCGGAACGAGCCCTGCCAGAACACCCTCGCGCCAACCCCGGCGGCGCGCGCAGGCAGACAAGCCAAAGGCTTGTCTGCCTGCGTATTACACAGCTAGCGCTGGCGTATGGCGGGTCAGTTGCCGGGCCGGGGCGCGCTGGCTACCGGAACCAGCGTGGCGGTGCTGCGAGACTGCTGCCCCGCCGCGCAGGCCTGCCCTGCCTGGCCACTGCACTCTGCCCCAGGCGCTGGCAATACCGTGGCCACCTCGGACGCCGTGCGCGATTCCTGCGGCCCCGCACAGGCCTGGCCCGCCTGGCCACTGCACTCTGCCCCAGGCGCTGGCGATACCGTGGCCACCTCGGATACCGTGCGCGATTCCCGCGGCGCCGCACAGGCCTGGCCCGCTTGGCTACTGCATTCCACGACGTCAGGCATGCTCTGCGGGAAAACCCGCGGCAGCTGAGTGCCCAGGTAGGCCCAATCGGCGTTGTCGGCCTGGTTGATCGGGAAGTACGAGTAGGCCCCGGTATTTTTCAGGCGAAAGAACTCCACCTCCCGGGTATAGGGGTTGGCATAGATATACAGGTCTCCCGCCTTACCGCTTTGCCCCGCCACTCCCCACTGCCGCAGCGGCGTAGTCGCCTCGGTGATAGACGGCAAGGCTGTGCCCAGGTATTGCCAATACTGGTTGTCTTGCTGGTTGATTGGAAAGTAGCCGTAGCGCTGGTCCGCACCCAGGGCAGCGAGGCGGAAAAACTCCACCTGCCGGTTATACGGGTTGTCGTACACATAGATCTGCCCCACGCTGCCTCGGCGGTCGTTCTCGCCCCATTCACCGCTGGCCAGGAGCTTGCGGCCGAGCAGCATGGCATCCTCGCGCAGGCCCTGCGCCATCAAGGCCTGGTACACCTCCTGCCAGGTGTCGGTCAGCAGGATCTGCGCCTGTGGCGCGAGGTCTTTGCCGGCGACGATGCCAAGCAGCCCCTGCTCCTGGCCGTCGGCAAAAATGCCCG
>JBCECW010000018.1:0-16253 GCA_039207785.1 Pseudomonas sp.
GGGTTATTGCAGGTGTTTCTTCAGCTCGCTACCGGCTTGCAGCATGGCCGACTTGGCACCACTGATATGGGCCAGCGGGTTGAGCAGGCCGAAGTCGTGGATCATGCCGTTGTAGCGGGTGCTGGTGACTTCCACGCCAGCAGCGTCGAGCTTGCGGCCATAGGCTTCGCCTTCGTCACGCAGCACGTCGAATTCGGCGGTCTGGATCAGGGTGGGTGGCAGGCCCTTGAGTTGTTCCAGGCTGGCCCGCAGCGGCGAAGCGTGGATATCGGCACGCTCGGTAGCCGAGGTGGTGTAGTTATCCCAGAACCATTTCATCAGCGGTTTCGTGAGGAAGTGGCCTTGGGCAAACTGGTTGTAGGAGCCGGTCTCCAGGTTGGCGTCGGTCACCGGCCACAGCAGGGCCTGGAAGCGCAGTTTGGGCGTGCCTTTCTCTTTGGCCATCAGCGCCACTGCCGCAGTCATATTGCCGCCGACGCTATTGCCGGCTACTGCCAGGCGCGAGCCATCGACATCGATTTCCTTGCCGTGCTCAGCCACCCATTTGGTTGCGGCGTAGGCCTGGTTGATGGCGGTGGGGTAGTGGGCTTCAGGGGACGGTGTGTAGTCGACATACACGGCCACCGCGCCGGAGTTCACCACCAGGTCATGGATCAGGCGAGCGTGGGTGGGGTAGTCGCCCAGTACCCAGCCGCCGCCGTGGAAGAACATGAACACGGGCAGGGTGCCGGTGGCGCCGGCCGGGCGCACGATGGTCAGCTTGATGTTCTGGCCGGCGGTGTTGATGACTTTGTCTTCGACCTTGGTGTCGGAGAAATCGAATTTCACCGAGGCTTGTGCGCCGGTCAGTACGGCACGGGCGTCTTTAGGCGTCATTTGCTCAAGTGGTTTGCCACCACCGGCTTCCAGGGCCTGCAAAAAGGCTTGGGTATCTTGTTCCACACCTGGGCTACCGGCTGCAAAGGCAGCGTTGAAGGACAGGGTCATGGCCGCAGCGATCAGGGTTTTTTGCAGTTTCATGGTGACGCTCCTTGAAGGTTTTAACTGACTGAAATGGTTGGGTCTGGTCTGTGTGCCAGACCGTGAGCAAATGATGGCGGCGGCCGGGATATTGCGGAATAGACAGGCCTGCACGGCCACTTTGCAGATTTGCACAGGGGCCGAAGGCGGATGGCGGGAGAAGAAACTAGGGTATAGAGGTCCAACGCCTGTTGCCGTCGAGACACCCGAGGGGGAAGCGCATGCGCACGATCATCAGCCGGGAACCCTGGTGGGCCAAGCCGCCGCTACCGGGGCAGGAAGAAATGCAGTTGGAGTGGGGTTATCTGATTCTGTACAGCGACGGCGTGTTCGAGTTCGAGCACCAGCGCCCGAGCGATGAGGAAATCCGCCAGCGCAAGGGCTGTCGGGTGCATCACTCCGAGGCGGAGCCTAACGCCAAGTCGACGTTTTAAACCTCGCCGCCCGCCAGCACGCGGGCGCAGCAGTCTTGCAGAAAACTGCGCAACGCCTTGACCCTTTCGGACACCTGCGCGCGGTGTGGGCACAGCAAGTTGAAGGGCGCCGGCTCGCCCTGCCAGTCCGCCAGAACCTGTACCAGTGCACCGCGCTGGATATCGCCCACCACATCCAGCCAGGCCTTGTAGATCAGGCCATGCCCGGCCAGGGCCCAGCGCCGGGCGACCTCGCCGTCATCGCACAGGTAATCGCCATTTACATTCACTTCCTCAACCCGCTCGCCCTGGGTAAGGCGCCAGTTGCTGTAGGGCTGGCCATTGCGCAGATACAGCACGGCCTGATGCTCGTTTAGCTCGGCCGGCGTGCGGGGTGTGCCATGGCGGGCCAGGTAGGTTGGGCTGGCGCAGACCACCCGGCGGTGCTCGCTCAAAATCGGTAACGCGACCATCGCCGAGTCGCTGGGCACGCCAAAGCGCAGGGCGATATCCACCGGCTCGCGATACAGGTCGGCGTGGCGATCGTTGAGCAGCAGGTGCACCTGCAAACGTGGATGCAGGCGTTTGAATTCATCCAGCCAGGGCAGCAGGGCATGGCGGCCAAAGTCTGACGGTGCCGACACCTGCAGCACCCCACTCAAGCCTTCGTATTGCTCGGCAATGGCCTCGGCACCTTCGGCCAGGGCGGCCAGGGCAATACGCACGCTGGCCAGGTAACGGCGGCCTTCTTCGGTTAAACGCAGGCTGCGGGTGGAACGGGCCAGCAAGCGCGTGCCCACCTGTTGTTCCAGGCGTTTAAGCGCGGTGCTGGCGGCCGCCGGGGTCAGCTCCAGGCTGCGCGCGGCGGCGGAAATGCTGCCGCTGTCGACGGCGCGAACAAAGACTTCAAGGTCGAGCAATGAGGTCATTTGTAAAAAATCCTTAAAAGTGATTATGAAAAACCGGGGATTCTGCCTGGATTTTTAAAATGCAATTCTGCATCCACTTCTTCTCACAGCAAAGGTGATTGAAATGAAAGATGTGGATGCTTTCTCCGTTTCGCCCCTCAAAGGCCAGCGCGTGCTGATCGTCGGCGGTGTTAGCGGTATCGGCGCAGCAGTGGCGCACCAGGCTGTGGCCCGCGGTGCCGAGGTGATCGTTGCTGGTCGTCAGGGTGGCCGTGCGCGGCCAGCGCTTGGCGAGCTGGCCGTAAAAATCGAGCAGGTGGATATCGCCGATGACGCCTCGGTAAAAGCCCTGTTCCAACGCGTAACCAACATCGACCACCTGGTGATTACCGCCGGCCCCGACGTGCAGGCTCAGCCGCTGGCTGCCACCGATTTGCACCACGCCATCGCTGCTTTCGATGTGAAGTTATGGGGTGCGCTGCGGGTGATTCAGGCGGCGCTGCCGCACCTGCGCGCCAACAGCAGCATCACCCTGACGTCCGGCCTGCTGGCACGCAAATTCGTGCCCGGGCAACTGATCAAGACCGGCATCAACGCCGCGCTCGAGGCGGTTGGCAAGCAACTGGCCAAGGAGCTGGCGCCGCGCCGGGTGAATGTGGTCAGCCCGGGTGTTACCCGCACCGACGCCTATGCCGGCATGAGCGATGAAAACCGCGAGGCCATGTATGCCCGCGTCGGCGCTAACCTGCCGGTCGGGCGCGTTGGGCAACCTGACGACCTGGCCAGCGCTTTTATCCTGCTTATGGAAAACGGCTTTATCACCGGCACCGTGCTGGATGTAGAGGGAGGTGGCTTGCTATGAGCTGGCAATTTGATCACCTGGCCTTTAACACACCCGATGGCAGCGACCTGCAGGACGCCTTCGCTCGCCTGCTGGGCTTGGCACCGGGCAAGCGTCCGCCGTTCCCATTCCCCGGCCGTTGGCTGTACCAGCAAGACCAGGCCCTGGTGCATGTGCTGGAAGGGCAAGCGCAAGAAGCCCTTAGCCATATCGCCTTTCGCAGCACCGAAGCTGCCGAGCACGTACTGCAACGCGTACGCGACAGCGGCTTTGCCTTCCAGGTAGCCCGTGTGCCGGAAGAAAAGGTGCTGCAAATTTTTGTGCAACTACCCGCCGGTGTAGTGCTGGAGCTGGATGTACCGGATGCCGAACTTGACCTGACCCACGACTACAGCCGCGCCGGTGGCGCGCCCATCGCCCTTGAAGGAGAACATTGAAATGACCGCTCAGACCTCGCTGTTTTCACCCTACCAACTGGGTGCATTGCCACTGCCAAGCCGTATCGTGATGGCGCCCATGACCCGCGCACGCACCGACCAGCCCGGCAATATCCCCAACGCCATGATGGCCGAGCATTACGCCCAGCGCGCCAGCGCCGGCCTGATCGTTACCGAGGCTACGCAAATCAGCGCCCAGGGCCAGGGCTACAGCTTTACCCCAGGCATCTACACCGACGCGCAGATTGCCGGCTGGCAGGGCGTAACCCGAGCCGTGCATGCCGCCGGTGGGCGCATCGTGGTGCAGCTGTGGCATGTGGGGCGTATGTCGCATCACAGCTTTCACGCTGACGGTACGCCGGTGGCGCCTTCGGCCCTGGTGGCCGATGCGCAGGTTTGGGTGGTGGGTGAAGACGGTGTCGGTCGCATGGTGGATGTCACCCCACCGCGGGCGCTAAGCAGCGGGGATATCCAGGCGGTGATCGCCGACTATCGCCAGGCCGCACGCAATGCGGTGGCGGCCGGTTTTGATGGTGTGGAAATCCATGCCGGCAACGGTTATCTGATCGACCAGTTCCTGCGCACCACCTCGAACAAACGCGAGGACGGCTATGGTGGCAGCCGCGAAAACCGCCTGCGCTTCCTGCTCGAAGTGGCCCAGGCGGTTGCCGATGAAGTGGGTGCCGAACGCACCGGCGTACGGCTGGCCCCCTATATCACCGCACGCGGTATGGACTGCCCGGACGTGATCCCCACCATCCTCGAAGGCGCCGCGCAGTTGCAACGCATGGGCATCGGGTATATCCACCTGGCTGAAGCCGATTGGGATGATGCGCCGCAGATTCCCGAGGACTTCCGTCGCCAACTGCGCGCCGTGTACCACGGCACCGTGATCGTTGCCGGGCGTTACGAACAGGCACGCGCCGAAGCAATTTTGCGTGCCGGCCTGGCGGACCTGGTGGCGTTCGGGCGTCCCTTTGTTGCCAACCCGGATCTGCCGGCGCGCCTGCGCAACGGCTGGCCGCTGGCCGACTTTGACGGCAGCACCCTGTTCGGCGGCGGTCGCGAGGGTTACAGCGATTACCCACCTTATGCACAGACGCTTCAGCCGGCGTAAGGCTGCCAGCGGTCGTAGGATGGGTAGAGGCGAAGCCGAAACCCATCAGCGATTTATGCCAAACCCGCGATGGGTTTCGCTGCGCTCTAACCATCCTACGGACGCCCCCCCATTAGGTTTTTTTCACATCCCCTTCACCTCCCGCTGACTCCTTGCTCCCTAGAGTGCCTCTCACGTTAGCGGCACTCACCTCTTTCGGGCCCCTTTTTAGCCTGCCTTCCGAGTGCCGCTGTTTTCTTCGCTGAATGAAAAGTGGAACCGCCAATGTTGGTTGCAGCGCCAGAAGTGGTTGTGGGTTCGCCGGCTATCCCTCTGCGTTCGTTTGCCCGCTTGCGCAGCGTGTTGCTGCCGGCTGCGGCAGCAGTGGTGATAGCTGCGTGTGTGGCATGGGGGATGCGCCCGGCCTATGCGGTGGATTTGAGTCATGGCCAGAATCTGGCTCGGGCCGGGCTGCTGCAAAGCTGGAAGAAGGGCGAGGTGGTGGTGCTGGTGCGCCATGCCGAGCGTTGTGATCAGTCGGATAATCCCTGCCTGGCCGATGCCAGTGGTATCACCATCGAAGGCAGCGATGCGGCGCGGGATGTGGGCAAGGCGTTTCAGCAACTGGGTATGGACGGCACCGATGTATTCGCCAGCCCGCTGGTCCGTACCGTGCAAACCTCGTCCTTTATGCTCGGCAAGGCAGTGGCCACCCAGCCTTGGCTGACGGGCTGCAAAGCCTCGTTGCAACACGACATGCTGGCCCACAAAAGTGCCCACCGTAACCTGATGCTGGTGACCCACAGTACCTGTATCAATGCCCTGGAAGACCAGCTCAACCCGGCAGGCGCGCACTATGACAGCGCCTATGCCAGTGCCTTGTTTGTGACCGTGGACAGCACGACCGGCAAGCCCAGATTGCTGGGTTATATCAACGCCGATGACTGGGCCAAGGTGACGTTATGAGCCCGCGTCTACGGTTTTATCGCGACAATCTGGGCGTGCCACTGCTGCTGGCGCTGGTGGTGTTTTGCCTGTTCGACCTGACCAATATCGACCGTGTGATCAGCAACGCATTAATCGACCCGGGCACCGGCGAATTTATTCTGCGCCGTAGCCAGTTGTTCGAAACCCTTACCCATAAATGGCCGCGCGTGATTCCGGACTGGACCGGTGAGTTGGCCATTATTGGCGCGTTGCTGTCGTTTATCTGGCCACGTCTTGCGGCGCATACCCAAACGGCTCCGGTGCGTTTTCTGCAGCGGATCAAGGTGGCGCCCGTGCTGCGCTTTACCACGGCGCACCGGCGCGATCTGTTTTTTGTGATTGTGGCGTTTGCCCTGACCACGGGGGTTATCCATTACCTGAAGGCGCACACCAGTGTGTATTGCCCGGTGGAAACCACGCTGTATGGCGGCCAGGAATTGCGCAAGGAATGGTTTGAGAATTTCACCTGGCTGCATAAAGCCGGTGATGGACGTTGCTGGCCGGGCGGCCATGCGTCGAGCGGCTTTACCATGGTGGCGCTGTACTTTATTGCGCGGCGTTATCGCTGGCAGCATGCCAAGGCATTACTGGGGGCGATTGTGCTGCTGGGAATGGTGTTTGGGACGACGCGGGTGTTGCAGGGCTGGCACTACATGTCCCACACCTTCTGGGCGGGGATTTTTGTCTGGCTCAGCACGTTTTTGGTGGCATTGGTTTTTTATGGGCGTACGCAGTTGGATACCGAGCCCGAACCTAACGCCAAGCGCCCGACCCTTGCGGTCGGGGCTATTCGCACCACGTAAACAACACGGCGAATACCCCGTTGCGGGTATTCGCCGTGTTGGGTATTACGCCACTACGGGGATCAGCGGGTCTGCTGCAGCCAAGGCTTCAGCGCGGTCCGCTTTCGGCGGGTAGATCCACACGCTGTTGATTTCGGTCTTGATCGACTTGCCTTCCTGACGCACAAACTTCACTTCGCGCTGCCAGCCTTCGGTAAACACGGCGCCCCAGGCGCCGAGGTCCAGGCAGGTGACGTATTTCACTTGGCTGTACGGGATGGCATCTACGCCGAGCAGGCTGGCGGCCACGTTGTTACCGGCCGAGCGACCCAGGGCGATGGCGTGCTGACAGGTCATCAGGGCGTGGTTGCCCAGGTCATCGGTCTTGGCGTAGGCCACGTCGCCGGTGGCGAATACGTCTTGCTGGCCGAGCACTTTCAGGTTGCGGTCTACATGCAGGCGGCCCATGGCGTCGCGCTCGCCGGGGATTTGTGCAGCCAGCGAGCTGGCACGTACACCAACGGTCCAGACCACGGTTTTAGCCTCGATGCGTTGGCCGTCGCTAAGGGTTACGCCATCGGCGTCCACGGCGGCCACGCCGTTGTTCAAGTACCACTCCACACCCAGCTCGGCAGAAGCTTCGGCCACCAGTTGCTGCGGGCCATCGCCCATGGCGCCGCCAACCTTGTCGCCACGGTCGACCACAATCACCCGCACATCGGCATCGGCACCCAGGGCGGCACGCAGGCGTGCCGGCATTTCAGTGGCGGTTTCGATACCAGTGAAACCACCACCAGCCACCACTACGGTGTTGCGGCCTGGCGAGGCGGGCAGGTCTTTCAGGCTATTGATGTGCTGCTCCAGGCGCACGGCTTCTTCAATCTGGTCGACGTCAAAGGCGTGCTCCAGGCCTGCCAGGTTCGGGCGCCAGACGTTGCTGCCAGTGGCCAGCACCAGGCGGTCGTAGGCGAGGGTGGTCAGTTCGCCGTTGGCATCGCGGTAGGTCACCTGCTTGCCGGCGACGTCGATCTGCTCGGCATTACCTTTGATAAAGCGCACACCTACGGCGTCAAACAATTCACCCAGCGGGGCGGCCATCTTGGCCACGTTTGGCTCGTAGAAGCGCGGGCGAATACGCAGTTCGGCTTGCGGTGCCAGCACGGTTACTTCGGTTTCGTGGTTGTTGTGTTGGTCCAGCAGACGGGTCGCGCTCAAGGCGCTCCACATACCAGCGAAGCCTGCACCGATGATCAGAATGCGTTGTTTCATGTTCTTGTCTCTTTCGATAAGGAGGAAAGGAAATGCGCTCAAAGCCGAGTACATCAATCGCCGTTTGCCGGGAGGGGCTGGGTAACTCGTAATGCCGACTATATTGGTCGTAGTTAAGCGCGGCAAGCGGTTTTTAAGATTTTTATCCGAGCGGGCTGGTTAGAATGGCGCCAGAAAAGGCATAAAGACTGGGCGTAAGCGCGGCTTTTCTGGTGTGTAGCGCTTGCCCCGTTGGTCTGTGATAAACCACCGTGCGCTTGCTGCTTAGCAGTATTTCGCGCAATATTGGCGACAAATTTAGTCGGAGTTAAACGTGGCTTTATACAGTGCAGGTGTGGAATACGGCATTCACTGCATGCTGTGGCTCACGGATGAGAAGGGCGATAGCCGCGAAGCCAGCGTACGTGCCCTGGCCGAATTGCAAGGTGTGCCCCAGGAGTTGCTGGCGAAGATCTTTACCCGCCTGGCGAAAGCCGGGCTGGTGGCGGCGACTGCCGGTGTGCGTGGTGGTTTCAAGCTGGCCAAGCCTGCAGATGAAATCTCCATGCTCGATATCGTGCAGGCCATCGATGGCGAAAAATCCATCTTCGATTGCCGCAATGTGCGCGCACGCTGCGCGGTGTTCGATGGCTCGCCACCTGACTGGGCGCTGGCCGGCACCTGTGGTGTGCATTCGGTGATGCTCACCGCGCAACAACGTATGGAAGAAGCGCTGGCGCAACAAACCGTGCTGGACCTGGCGCGCCGTTTCGGCCGCAAAGCGCCGCCGGAATTTGGTGAGCAAGTGATGCGCTGGTGGGATAACGACCGCGATGGCAAGGCGGTAACGCCGGGCGACTGAGGCTTTTGCACAGGGCCCGGCTTGCCAAAATAACGCGGCTACATGAAGATGCGATTAATTATCAAATGAAAATCTTTGGTTTTAACGCATGTCATCCGCCGAGCTCTCACTGCAAACCGCTGTGCACTCTCTGTACGAGCATCACCATAACTGGCTGTGCGGCTGGCTGAAAAAACGCCTGGGCTGTAGCGAGAATGCGGCGGACCTGGCGCAAGACACCTTTATCCGCGTGCTCACCCTGCGCAAGGCCGCCGAGTTGCGGGAGCCGCGTGCCTACCTCAGCAGCATCGCCCGCAGCCTGATGATCGATATGTTCCGCCGCCGCGCGCTGGAGCAGGCCTATCTGGAAACCCTCGCGGCGTTGCCGGAGCCTGTGGATATCTCGCCGGAAACCCGCGCACTGATCCTGGAAACCCTGCTGGATATCGACCGCATGCTCGATGGCCTGGGTAGCCGCACCCGCGATATTTTCCTGCTCGCGCAACTCGATGGCCTGAGTTATGTGGAAATCGCCCGGCGCCTCAAGGTATCGGTCAATACGGTGAAAAAACATGCGGTGCGCGCCCTGACCCAGTGCCTGTTGCTGTTGGAAGACTAAACCGTGAGCCGCCTCGACCACGCCACCCTGGAAGCGGCTGCTCGCTGGTATGTCGACCTGCGTTGCGACAACCCCAGCGACACCCTGCGTGAAGCCCACCGCCGCTGGCTGGAGCGCGACCCCCGTCATCTGCAAGCCTGGGAACGCCTCGACCGCCTGCAGGACAAGCTGGAGCAATTGCACCCCGGTATCGCCCGCCCGACGCTGGCCAGTGCCCGCGCCAAACGCCGCGATGTGCTCAAGGTGCTGTCGCTGCTGCTGGCCTCCGGTGCCGCTGGCACGCTGGCCTTGTTGACCACTCCGCTGCCCTCACAGATTGCAGACCACCGCACCAGAAGCTGTGATCGTCTTGCCGTGCGCCTGGACGACGGCAGCCAGCTGCAACTCAATACCGCCACGGCGGTGGATATTCGCTTTAGCCCGCAACTGCGCGAGGTGCGTTTGTTGAGTGGCGAAATCCTTATCGAAACGGCCCGCGATAGCCTGGCCCGGCCCTTTGTCGTGCACACCCCCGAGGGCAGTATTCGTGCGCTGGGCACGCGCTTTGTGGTGCGCCGCGAGGCTGGCAGTACCCAGGTCACGGTGCAGGAGCATGCTGTCGAGGTGCGTCCGGCCGGGCTGCCGGCCAGCGTGGCGCGAGTGGAGGCCGGGCAGCAACTGCGCTTTGCCGATGAGCAATTGGGCACCGTGCTGTTGGCCCCGCCCCATAGCGACGCCTGGAGCCGCGACATGCTGATTGTCAGCGACTGGGCGCTGGAAGATTTTATCGCCGAGCTGCAACGCTACCGGCCCGGCCATCTGGGCTGCGATGGCCGCGTGGCGCGGCTGCGGTTGTCCGGCGCTTTTCACCTGGGCGATACCGACACCATCCTCGACAACCTTACCGCCACCTTGCCGGTGCGGATTCGCCGTTTCAGCCGCTACTGGGCGAGTGTCGAAGCGGTTTAAGGCCGCTGGGGAAAATTTTTTTGCCGGGGGTGTTGTCGATTTCAATTCTGCTTCGACTTGGTAGGTAGAGGCGCACAGACGCCGCCAACCACTGCCACTGGGCGAAAGGAAACCGCATGTCCCCTCGCAACATTGCCACCCGCGCCGCCGCGCCGTTGTTCCGTACCTCATTGCTGCACGCCGCCTTGTTGCTGGCCCCCGTCGGCGCCATCAGCCTGGCTGCGCCGGCCTGGGCGCAAACCAGCAGCGAATACGAATTCGCCATTGCTGCCGGCCCGCTGGAAGGCGCGTTGGCGCAGTTTGCGGCGACGGCTGGGGTTACTGTTTCGTTCGAGCCTGGCATTGCCCGTGGCCAACAAACCGCCGGCCTGCGCGGCCGCTATACCCCCGACAACGCCTTGCGCCAACTGCTAGCTGGCACCCGTTTGCAGGCCGTGCAACAAAGCAACGGCAGCTACTCGCTGGTGCAGGTGCCAGAGGGCGATAGCCTGCGGCTGGATGCTGCCGATATTTCCGGCAATAGCGAGTCGGCCTATGGCCCGGTGGATGGGTATGTCGCCACCCGCACCGCCACCGCGACCAAAACCGATACGCCGATCCTGGAAGTGCCACAAACCATCAACGTGGTCACCGCCGACCAGATCGCCACCCAGGGCGCGCGCAATATCACCCAGGCCTTGCGCTATACGCCGGGCCTGGGGGTAAACGGCTATACCGACCGCAATAACATCGCCGATGAAATCACCAGCCGTGGTTTCGCCCCGTCGCCGCTGTATTTCGATGGCGCCTATTTGCCCTATGCCGGCAGCCTCGGCGGCGCACCGCAAATCGATCCCTACACCCTGGAGCGCGTCGAAGTGCTCAAGGGGCCGTCGTCGGTGTTGTATGGGCAAAACCAGCCCGGCGGTATCGTCAATATGGTCTCCAAGCGGCCGACCACCGAGCCGCGCAGCCAGGTGAAATTTGGCCTGGGCAGCTACAGCCGAGTAAATGGTGCAATCGACACCAGCGGACCTCTCGATGCGGCCAAGGAATTCAGCTACCGCCTGGTGGCCGTGGCGAAAAAAGGCAATGACCAACTCGACCATACCAACAGCCAACGCAAGCTGCTGGCCCCGAGTTTTACCTGGGCACCGAGCGAGGCCACTGCCGTCACCCTGTATGCCCAGGCGCAACGCGATGACGGCCTGGCCGACTACCAGTCCATGCCCATGATCGGTTCGCTCAAGCGCGGCCCCAATGGACAGCGTATCGACCGCGATGCCTTCTTCGGCGACTCGCGTTACAACGACTACCTGCGCAACCAGTATGTGTTTGGCTATGAGCTGAGCCACGCCTTCAGCGACAACCTGACCTACCGCCAGAGCGCGAAATATATCGATGTGCAGGATCGCTACAAAGGCCTGTATCTGCGCAGCTTCGCCAATGCCGAGCTGACCGAGGTCAACCGCACCAAGGTCGATTGGCGCCAGCACAACACCGCTTACACCCTGGATAACAACCTCGAGTTCAAGTTCGCCACCGGCGCCCTGGAACACACTGCGCTGGCGGGTGTCGACTTCCGCCATTTCGAGCGCCAGTACAACGGTTACAACGTCTACAACGTGCCGGTCGATCTGTATAACCCGCGCAATACCAGCACCGCCGCCTACAAGCCGGAGCTCACCACCAAGTGGGATGACACCGTGCGCCAGACCGGCCTGTACGCCCAGGATCAGATCAAGTTCAACAACTGGATTTTGACTGTGGGCGGCCGCCAGGATTGGGCCGAGGTGCAGAACAAGGATCTGCTTGCCGAGAGCCGCGCCACGCAAAATGACAAACAGTTCACCGGCCGTATCGGCCTGACCTACGTCACCGAGTTTGGCCTGGCGCCCTATATCAGCTACTCCGAATCGTTCCTGCCCACGGTTGGCAGCGGGGCGCCGCAGCGGGGTGGTAAAAGCTTCGAGCCCACCGAAGGCGAGCAATACGAAGTGGGGGTGAAATACCAGCCGTACGAGAAAACCCTGATGACCGCCTCGGTCTACCAGGTGAAACAGAAGAATGTGCGCACCATGGATATGCTCTACCCGGACTACGAAATCCAGTCCGGCGAAGTGCGCTCGCGCGGGGTTGAGCTGGAGGTGAAATCCAGTATCGACAATATCGACGTGCTGGCTGCCGCCACGTATATCGACTCCTTTTACACCAAGGGCAATTGGGGGGAGGAGGGCAACCGCTCCGAGGCCCAGGCGCCGGTATCGGCCACGCTATGGATCGACTACCACTTCAACCAGGCGGTGATCGACGGCCTGACCTTTGGTGCCGGTGCGCGCTACACCGGGCGTAAACCCGGCGATATGTACAACACCTTCGAGGTGCCCTCGTTCGTGGTGTACGACGCGACCATCAGCTACGACCTCGGGCGTATCGACCACAGCCTGGCCGGGCTGCAAACCAGCCTGAATATCCAGAATATCTTTGACCGCGAATACGTCTCCGACTGTAACTACAGCTTTGGCTGCTACTACGGCCAGGCGCGCGTGGCGTCGTTGGAGATGACGTACGACTGGTGACGCTGTGTTCTACGGGTGCGGATTGACCCGCACCTCGGCGATTTTCAGCACATCGGCCTGCTCCAGAAGCTCGGCTTCGGACGCTTCGGCATCGGGCATCAGCAGGCCGTTTTCGGCATCGCCATGGTGCAGCTCGATCAGGTGACGAATCGCCTCGGCCTGGGATAGCTGCGCCTGGTTTAGGTCGAGCACATGAGTGCGCGGTTCGGAATCGTATTTGTAGTGCAGGGTGAACTGGGCCATGGCGAGCTTCCTGTGGGCATGAACGATAGTGGATTGACCTGCAGGTCAAGAAAATCGTTCAGTGCCTTTAAGTGAAGCCTTAGTGGCTTGCCTCGGCGGCCAGTGCGCGCCGGGTATCGGGGGCGAGGCAGTAACGATCACGCCCCAGCCCTTGCACCAGCCCCGCGCGGGTCAGGCGGCGCAGTACATCGCGCACGCTCGCCAGGCCAAGGGGTTCGCCGGCGTCATTCAGCCACTGGTGTAATTGAGTGCCGCAGATGCCGTGTTCCACCGAGCTGATAGTGAACATGGCGGCCAACACTTTCAGGCGCGTCATGGAAAAACGCAGGCCAGCGGTTTGAATCAGCTCGCGCAACAGGTGTTTATCGGGTTCTTCGGTGGGCTTCACTGCCCGGGAATTAAGCTGCGACGGCGCAACAGCCAGCATCTTAAACGCTCCTTCAAGGGGTATTCGGCGGTGCAGAGTGTTCCATGGCGTTGGTGACAAAATTGTAGTGCACGGCGGCCCGTTGGCTATTTACCCGGCCCGCGCCTGAAAACGTTTGCGATAGGCCGCCGGCAGCAAGCCGACGCGTTGCTGGAACAGACGCCGGAATGAATTGCTGTCGGCATAACCAACGGCATAGGTGATGCTGTCCAGGTTGATACGGGTGGACTCCAGCAGGTGCTTGGCCTTTTCCAGGCGCAGGGTTTGCAGATACGCCAGCGGCGTATAACCCGTGGCGTCCTTGAAGCGCCGCTTGAAATTGCGCACGCCAAAGCCGAACTGCTGGGCCAGGTCGTCGATCAGCAGCGGTTCGGCAAAGTGCTCGTCCAGCCAGTTCTGCACCCGCAGAATGTCGCCGTCGCCATGGCTTTTGGGCAGCGACCACATCACATACACCGACTGCTCGCTACGCACCGCATCCACCAGCAAGTACTTGCCGCATTGCTGCGCCAATTCCAGGGACGCAAAGCGCCGCACCAGGTGCAGCAATAGATCCATCGCCGCGCTGGCGCCACCCGACGTGACGATGCGCTGGTCTTCGCAGAGTATCTGCGCCTCATCCAGCTGCACCTGTGGATAGCGGCGGCGGAATAAAGGCGCAAAGGCCCAGTGGGTAGTGGCGCGCTTGCCTTCCAGCAAGCCGGCCTCGGCCAGCACAAAGGCCGCGGTGCACATCGAGGCCACCACCGCGCCCCGCCCATGCTGCTGGTTAAGCCAGGCGGCGTAGGCGGCAAAGGTGGGCAAGGCCTGCTTGAGGGTAAACAGGAAGCCAGGCACCAATACCAGGTCGGTATGGGCAATATCCGCCATCGCGCAATGCACCTGCATCACTTGGCCTGCCTGGGAGGTCACGCCCTGGCCATCCAGCGAGGCAATCACCACCTCGAAAGGCGGCGTTTCGGTATCGGCAAACTGGTTGGCCGCGCTCAACACCTCCAGCGCGATATTGGCGCTGGCCGCCGAGCAGTGTTCGGCAAGAAGCAAGGTAACGTGCATAACTGACCCTATTGCGTATTTCGCATGGAAAAAGTCATTTGTGCATCTACTGTAGCAAACGGCCACGCCCTAAGATGCGCGCCTTCACCTCTTGATGGCGTACTTATGAATCTCTGGTTTCGCTTGTTTCTGATGCTGCTGCGCCGCCCCTGGCGCAAACCGGTGGCGCCCATGGCCACCACGGTGGTGCGCATGCGCGTATGGCCGCTGGACCTGGACCTCAACCGCCACGTTACCAATGGCCGCTACTTCACCCTGGCCGACCTCGGGCGGATGGATTACGTACTGCGCAGTGGCGCGTTTCGCGTGGCGCTCAAGCACAAGGCCGTACCGATTGTGGGCGACACCTGGGGCAAGTTTCGCCGTGAGCTACGGCTGTTCGAAGCCTTTGAAATCCACACCCGTATGCTCGGTTGGGACCACAAGTGGAGCTTTATGGAGCACCGCTTCGTCAAAGACGGCCGGGTGGTGGGTGTGGTGGTGATGCGCGGTTTGTTTCGCTCGCCCAAGGGCGGCGTGGCGCCGGCGGAGTTCGCCCGGCACCTGGGTTTGCCAGAGGAATCGCCAGCGATGGGCGAGTGGCTTACCGGTTGGTCGCGTAGCTGCGATGAAATGAGCGTCGCCCTGCGAGACGAAGAAGGCGCGCGTTAAGCGCGCCAACCCTCCTACACCGGCACTACCCGGCCTCGGCATTCGCCAAACCCAATCGGGGCAAAGCCTGCGCGGTGGCAGCGGGCGCGCAGGATGATTTCGTCGCCGTCCTGCAGGAAGGTGCGGGTTTGCCCGTTGCTCAAGGTCAACGGCGTTTTGCCGCCCTCGGTGAGCTCCAGCAGGCTGCCAAACTGGCTGCGTTCCGGGCCCGACAAGGTGCCACTGCCCAGCAGGTCGCCGGCTTGCAGCTTGCAGCCGTTTACCGTGTGGTGGGTGATCATCTGGCCGACTGTCCAGTACATGGTCTGGGTATTGCTCAAGGCCAGGCGCTCGGGGGGCAGACCGGCTTCTCTCATGGTGTCGGTGAGCAGCAGCACTTCCAGTTCGATATCCAGGGCGCCGTGTTGCTGGTCCTGGTTATCCCAGAGATAGGGCAGCGGCTGCGGGTCGCCAGCCGGGCGCGGCGGTTGCGCGGTGCGGAACGGCTCCAGCGCTTCCGGGGTGACCACCCAGGGCGATACGGTGGTGGCAAAACTCTTCGATAGGAACGGGCCCAGCGGCTGGTATTCCCAGGCTTGCAGGTCGCGCGCCGACCAGTCGTTAAGCAGGCAAAACCCAGCCACCTGCTCGTGGCTGTCGGCAATCGCCACCGGCTCGCCCTGAGCATTGCCCGGGCCAATCCAGATCCCCAGTTCCAGCTCATAGTCCAGGTGTTTGCTCGGGCCGAAATCCGGCGCGGTACTGCCCGGTGCCAGGGTTTGCCCCTGGGGACGGCGCACCGGCATATCGTTGACGCCGACGGTGGAGGCCCGGCCGTGGTAGCCGATGGGCACGTACTTGTAGTTGGGCAGCAGCGGGTTATCGGGGCGGAACAGCTTGCCGACGTTTTCGGCGTGGTGAATGCCGACATAGAAGTCGGTGTAGTCGCCGATTCGCGCGGGCAGATGCAGGCGGCAATCGGCCTGGGCATGCAGGAGTTCGTCGCGTCGTGGGCTGGCTGCGTCCAGCACGGCCAACAGGGCTTCACGCAAGGCTTTGCGCGGGCCGCTGCCCATGGCAAACAAGGCATTCAGGCCGTCACTGCTGGCGGCGCTGGCAGCACGCAAGGCCTCGCCGCTAAACAGCTGGGCGTTGCAGGCGGCGGTTAAATCGAAAATCGCATCGCCAATGGCCACCCC
>JBCECW010000019.1:0-16129 GCA_039207785.1 Pseudomonas sp.
TTGCGGGCGTTGTTGTAGCTGTAGGACAGCTTGGGTAGCAGCGCGGCGCGGCCAATGGCGAGGTTTTCCCGGCCGGCTTCACGCTCTTTGATCGCCGCATGAAAGGTGGGGTCGTTGCGCAGCGCCAGGGCATAGGCATCCGGCAGGGCCAGGGCATTCGCGGCCGGGCTGAGCAGACTAAGGGCGAGGCACAGCAGGGCGTGCTTCATTCTTCGGCCAGCGCCATATGGGTGCGGTCCAGCAACGGCTTGAACAGGTAGCTCAGGAGCGAACGCTCGCCGGTGCGCACAAAGGCCTGCACCGGCATCCCGGGGCGGATTTCCACGCCGGCCAACTGTTGCATGCCGGCCTCGCTGACCTGGGCACGCACCTGGTAATAGGGCTCGCCGGTTTTTTCATCTTCCAGGCGATCGGCCGACACCAGGGTGACCTTGCCGGCAACCCGTGGGGTTTTGCTTTGGCTGAAGGCCACGAACAGCAGCTCGACGTCCAGGCCAGGGTGCAGTTTATCCACCAGTTCCACCGGCGCGCGGGCATCTACCAGCAGCGGTACATCGGTGGGCACGATTTCCATCAGTTGCTGGCCGGGGCTGATGACCCCGCCCGGCGTAAACACGCTAAGGCCGACCACAGTACCGGCCGCCGGCGCGCGCACCTGGGTATTGGCCAGTTCGAAATCGGCGGCACGCAAGCGGCTGGCCAAGTCCTGGACCTTGAGCTGGGCATCGCCCAGTTGCTGGCGCAGGTCGCGCTGGTATTCCTCCTGGCGCTGGCCGATGCGCAGTTTCAGTTCCAGCACCTGGCGCTGGGTGCGACCAAGGTTGCCCAGGCTTTCGGCGATGCTGCCGTTGAGCTGGGCATACAGGCGCTCGTTGTCGAGCAGGCGGTTGCGTGACAGATAGCCTTCGCGTGCCAGCTCGCGCTGGCCCTTGAGCTGTTCGGCCAGCGCTGCCCGTTGTTCTTCCTGGTGGGCCATGGAATCGCGCAGACCCTGGGCCATGGCCTGGGCGCCGGCGATATTTTCCTTGAGGCCGTCCACTTCCATGCGCAAGGCATCGCGGCGGCTGCTGAGCAATTGCCGTTGCAGCTGCAAGGCGTTGGCCACCCAGGGATCGCTGGCGGCGGCCTGCAAATCGCTGGCGAAGGTGATGCTGGCCTGGCCGTCGCGCTCGCTGCCAAGCCGGGCTTCGCTGGCGCGGGCATTGATGTATTGGGCATACAGGGATTCGCGCTGGGCGCGGGTTTGCGTGGCGTCCATCTGCACCAGCACCTGGCCGGCGCTGACCCGCTCGCCATCGCGCACCAGGATGCGTTGCACCGTGCCGCCGAGCTGGTGCTGCACTGCCTGGCGGCTGCCGGCCACCACTACGTTGCCGGCCACCGGCACACCTTTATCCAGCGGCGCCAGGGCTGCCCACCGCACAAACCCACCAAAGCCCAGCAGCACAAGCCAACGGCCCAGGCGGTTAAAGCGGCGTTCGTCCAGCGGGAGCCCGGGGGCGGGTGGGCGAGGGTGTTCAACGAAGGCGTTCACGATAAGTCTCGACTGTCAGGGACGATTCAACGGCTGGGTGGCATCCAGGCGATAGCTCGTGTTGAAACTGGGGGTGGCCACGGCGGCAGGGCGGGGCGCTTCGGTCCGTGCGGGGGCGGCGGCGCGTTGCAGTTCCTGGGTCACCCGGGCGGTAGGGCCGAAGGCCTGCATCAGCCCGGCGCGCAGTACCAGCAGGTTGTCGACGCCAGCCAGCAGGCTGGATTTATGGGTGATCAGCACCACGGTGCAGCCGTGCTGTTTCAGCTCGGCGATGGCCGCGAGCAGGGCGCGCTCGCCTTCGTCGTCGAGGTTGGAATTGGGTTCGTCCAGCACCACCAGCGCCGGCAGGCCATATAGCGCACGCGCCAGGCCAATGCGCTGGCGCTGGCCACCGGAAAGCCCGGCACCGCCTTCGCCCAGCAAGGTGTCGTAGCCAGCGGGCAAACGCAGAATCAGCTCATGCACCCCGGCGCGGCGCGCGGCTTCCACCACCCGTTCGGCTTCCACCACGCCAAAGCGCGCAATGTTCTGCGCGATGCTGCCGGCGAACAGTTGCACGTCTTGCGGCAGGTAGCCGATATGCGGGCCGAGTTGGGTTTTGTCCCATTGCTGCAGGTCGGCGCCGTCCAGGCGCACCTTGCCCGCCGCCGGCAGTGCCGCGCCGACCAGCAAGCGGGCCAGGGTCGACTTGCCCGACCCGGAGGCGCCAATCACCCCCAGTGACTGCCCGGCGCCCAGGGCAAAACCAATGGCGTTCAGGCATTGCCGGCGCGTGCCGGGGGCAAAGGCGCTCAGTTGCTCCACGCTGAGCACACCGGTGGGAGCGGGCAGCGGCATGCCGTTTTCGCGGGCCGGCTGCGCCTGCAACAAGGCCACCAGGCGTTCATAGGCGGCGCGTGCCGAGGCCCACTGCCGCCATACGGCAATCAACTGGTCGATGGGCGACAGCACCCGCGCCATCAGAATGGAACCGGCAATCATCATCCCCGGCGTAATCAGATGCTCCAGCGCCAGCCAGGCGCCCAGGCCGAGTACCAGGGATTGAAGGGTCATGCGCACGCCCTTAGACCAGGCGCTGACCACCGCCATCCGCTCGCTGGCCAGGTTCTGCCGGGCGAGAAAGCCCTGGTGCTGGTCGAGCCAGCGCTGGCGCACGGCGCCGAGCATGCCCATGGCCTCGATCACTTCGGCATTGCGCAGGTTGGCGGCGGCCTGCTGGTTGGCGGCCATCGACAGTTGCCCGGCCTCGGCCAATGGCGCGTGGGTCAGGCGTTCGTTTAGCCAGGCCAGGCCCATCAGCAGCAAGGCGCCGACCACGGCAAACACACCAAGCCAGGGGCTGAACAGAAAAATCACCGCCAGGTACAGGGGAAACCACGGCGCATCGAAAAAGGCGAACAGCGCATTGCCGGTGGCGAATTGGCGCAAGGCCGTCAGGTCGCTGAGTGCCTGGCCGGCGTTGCCTTTGCCGGCCTGCAAGCCGGCTTCGAAGCTGGCGGCAAATACCCGTTGGTTCAGGCGCATATCCATCTGCGTGCCAAGGCGGATCACCACCAGGCTGCGCACCCACTCCAGCACGCCCATAAAGGCAAACAGGCCCACCACCATCAGGCTGAGCATCACCAGGGTCATCTCATTGCCCGAGGCCAGCACGCGGTCGTAGACCTGCAACATATACAGGGCCGGCGCCAGCATCAGCAGGTTGATCACCGCCGTAAACAGGCCGATGTTGGCAAAGCCGGCGCGGTAGGCGAACAGGGCTTGCAGCACTTCATTACGCGGCGTGGGAGTGGGCATGCGTTACCTCAAGGTGGCCGTGCCGGTGATTGACGCTCAACCCGCACAGCCACAGAATTCGGAAGCCCAGCCTTGGCCCCGCAAAAGACAAAGGCTGGGATGACACAGAGCGAATGGAGGAGAGATCTTCCATTCGCTTTTTTTTGCCTTGGCTTACGCCGCCAGGGCGAAGTCTTCGGCTGGCGCTTGTACGCCGACGGCTTCGGCTGGCGCCACGCTCAGTGGGCCGGCTGCCAGAGCTGCTGCCACCACGTCGAAGGTGTCGTCGGTGTCGACGCCGTAGGCGGCCAGGATGCCGTCCAGCACGGTGTCCAGGGCAGTGGCGTCGCCGCTCATCAGGCCGTAGATAACCTGGTGCACGATGCCGCTGTGGCCTTCGCTGAGCAGGCTGGACAGACCCAGGCCGCTGAAGCTGACTTCCTGATCGCCCGGGGCGAAGTAGAAGCCCGAGGCGTTCTTGGCCACGTCGGTGCCCAGGGAGATGCTGTCCAGGGTGCCGTACACGGTGTGTGCTGGCGGCAGGAACAGCGAGTAGCTCAGGCTGCCACCGGCGATAAAGCCGGCGTCGCTGTTCGGGCTGGTCAGCGCGTATTGGGTACCGCTCAGGGAACCTGGGTAGAAGCCACCGGTATTCACACCATCTTCGACTTCACCGACGCGATGGTTGGCATCACCGAAGTAACCGGCCCAGTCGGCCAGGTAGTCGCTGATTTTCCAATCGCCGTATTCAACTGTGTCGTAAGTAATGGAAAGGCTCATGCAATTTCTCCACGTGATATTTCGCTAAAAATCGCTGTGCTACAGCCCGCTGCACAGCGCCATTGCCCTCCATGGGCAAATTCGTTTCTCGACGCTCAGAAGGTGTATTCCACGGTGCCCTGCAAGGTGCGGCCACGGCCGAGGGTGAAGGCCAGCACGTCGCCCAGCGGCACCAGGTAGGCGCGGTCGGTGAAGTTATCCAGGGCCACGCGCAGGGTCAGCGAGTCGGTGGCTTTGTAGCTACCGTAGAGGTCGTAGACGGTGTAGGTCTTCCAGTCGGCGGGGTACACCTGCTCGACGGCGGCGGTGTCGCCCGGGTCTAGCGAATAGCCTTCGCTGTAGCGGGCACGCAGGCCGATATCCAGGTCTTTGTCGAACCAGCGGGTGCCGAGGGTCAGGCTGCCGCGGTCCATCGGCATATGTTCCGAGGTGCCCATGATGCCGCCGCATTTCACGGCGGCATTGGCGTCTGCATTGGGTACGTAGCCGATCACGGGCGGGCGCCGGCCTGTGCCGTTTACCGGAGTCAGCGCGCCACCGAGCCAGGCGGTATTTTTGCAGTACTCGTTTTCGCCAATCATGTGGGTGTAGGTGAAGTTGCTGTAGTAGGCGCCAGCGTCATAGTCGAGCTGGTATTCCACCCCGCGAAAGCGTGTGCTCGTCAGGTCATTGACGTAGGCGGTGGTGCCCAGGCTTTCGATTCCCACGCCCGGTCGTTGCAGGCCGATGCCCAGGAACATGTAGTTGTCGATGCGGGTGTCGAAGTACGAGACCTTCACGCCCAGCGCATCGCTAGCGGTAAGCAGGTTTTCCTTGAGGATGTTGAAACCCACTTCCCAGGACTGCGAGCTTTCCGGTTTGAGAAAGGGGTTGGGGTACAGGCTCTCCGTACCCCCGCTGTGGGGACGCCCGGATACCAGGGTTTCGGTGACCGCCGGTGGCCGCCAGCCTTCGCCATAGCTGGCAAACAGTTGCAGCCAGTCCACGCCTGGTTTGATGGCGATACCGAAGGTGGGGGAGATCTCGCCTTCTTCGCGATCCACGTCGTAGTGCAACGGCACCGAGTAGGTGGGGTTGCCCGTGGTGTTGAGGCGATAGAGCGTCATGTTGAAGCCGGTTTCGCCTTCCAGGCGATAGCGGTCGTAACGCAGGCCGCCAGTCAGGGTCAGCCAGCCGTCGTAGTCGAATTCGAGATTGGTGAACAGGCTGCCCATGGTGCGCTCACCTTTAGGGGTGAGCCCTTCGGAAGCAGGGAAGTCCACGGCGGAGGTCGCGGCAACCGCCTGGTTGGAGTCGGGGCTGACTTTGTCCTGGAAGTATTCCAGGCCGTAGTTGGCTTTCAGGTCCGCGTTGTCGCTGAGCATAAATGTGGAGGTGTTTTCCAGCTGCACGCCGCGGGTGCGAGTCTGGTAGGTCACCTCATAGCCACGTGCGGTTTGGGTCGGCAATGCGGTCTGGTCGTTGCGGTTGTCGACGTAATAGAGCTTGGCCTTGAGGTCGATCAGGGGGTTGTCCGGGGTGTAGCTGTAGTCGACGGCGTAGTTCTCGGAGACCACGTCGCTGCTGCCGTTCTTGGTCCACAGGTCATTGCTGTTCTGCACGTTCATGATGCCGGCGTCGTCATAGCTGACGTGGGTGCGCAGGTAGCTGAACTGCACGCGCTGGTCTTGCGGCAGGTTGAGGCCAAGCTTGGCCAGGCGCGATTTCATTACCGAGCCGGAGTAGGCCACGGGGGTGTTTTTTACCCGGTCCTGGGCCTCTGGATACGTGGCGGAGCCGGTGCGCAGTTCGCCGATTTCGCCGTTGGTGCCGGGGTCGTAGTCGCCCAGATGGCGTTCACTGGCGGCCACCAGGATGTCGCCAATCTCATTGCCCAGGGCAAACACGCTGCTGCCGATAAAGTCGGTGCCGTTGGCGTAGCCGCCCAGGCCGGTGGTGGCGCGGATGCGGCCGCCGAATTCCTTGCCTTCGTGGATAAAGTCGCGCGCATTCACGGTGCTGAATTCGGCGATACCGCCAATCACCCCGGCGCCACCCATGCCCGAGGTGGCGCCTTTCTCCACGGTGACGCCACTGAGCAGCTCGGGGTCGATATACATGGTGCCGTTGCGCTGCTGGTGCCCGCTTTGCTGGTAGTTCTGGCGCATGCCGTCGATGTTCATATTCACCCGGCCGTAGTCCTGCACGCCGCGGATATTCACCGACAGGCCGGGGTCCTGCTGGCTGACGGCGGTGTATACGCCGGAGGTTTGTTCCAGCATGTCGGCGGCATGGCGCGGCGGGTTGCGGTTGATCTGCTCCTGGCTGATCACGCTGACCGAACGCGGCGCCTGATACACCCAGGCATCTTCCAGGCGCTGGCCGCTGATAGTGGCGGCATCCAGGGCCATGGCGCTGCTCAGCTCCAGACGGCGTTCCAGGCTGACCTGGCGCTCGCCGGTAAAGCGGTAGTTCACCGGCATACCGCGCAGCAAGGCGGCCAGGCCGTCTTCCACGCTATAGGCGCCTTGCAGGCCCTGGGCGTTTAGCCCGGCGAGCTTGGCGCTGTCGAAAAATACCTGCACGCCGGCTTGCTCGGCATAGGCCAGTACGGCGCTGCCCAGGGGTTGGGCGGGAATATTGAAGGTGACCAGGGCGGTCTGCTGTGCGGCGGCGGGCGCAGTGGCCGCCTGGGTCTGGACTGCTGCTCCCATCAGCAACACCCAACCGGCGAATGTCGCGTGCAAGACGCGCTGCCGAGGTTGGGAAGTCTGTGCTTTGTTGTTCACGTGGTGTGCTCGCTACGGTCGGCTTGTTTTTCTGATTAATGAAAATGAATCTCAACAAAGCAGACGAGCGAGGCGGCGAAAGTCAGTAAGAAATTTTTTAAAAAGTGCTGAAAATAAAAACGGCGGCCCTAAAGGCCGCCGTCTAGCACGCGTGTTTGGCGATGTATCAGTACAGCAACGTAACGCCTGGGAAGTCCACGCGGCTGGCATGCAGCTCGGTGGTGACGCTGGTCAGGGCATCGTCCAGGCTGTCGAGGCGGAACACGCCACTGACTTCCCGTTGGGCGAGGTTTTTGTCGGTAATCATCAGCCAGCCCGGCCGATAGCGGTTCAGCCGTTCGGCCACCTGGGCCAAGGGAACGCGGTCGAATACCAGCACGCCGCGTTGCCAACTGCTGGCGCGGGCTACGTCGAAACCGGGCAGCATTTCGATCCCGCCGCTGGCGGTGTAATGGGCCGCCTGACCTTCTTGCAGCACCTGGCGATTCAGCCCGCTGCCGGGTTGTTGCAGGGTCAGTTCCACACTGTGTTCGAGCACGCCCATCCAGGCGCCCTTGGCATCCTGGCTGACCACAAATTGGGTGCCGAGGGCGCGGCTGCTGCCGCCGGCACTGTCGACGATAAAGGGCCTCGGCTCATTGCCGCCCACCGGCGCGACGGTAAAGCTGGCGTCGCCGCTGAGCAGTTCGATACGCCGCTCCGTGGCGCTGTAGTGCAGGTCTATCGCGCTATTGGCATCGAGGGTGGCGACACTGCCATCGGGCAGGGTGATGCGGCGGATTTCGCCGCGCCCGGTGGCTTCGTCGGCAAGCATGGGTGTTAACAGGGGCGCGGCCTGCTGCAGCCCAAGCAGCAGCAACACACTGGCCGCCGCGCCGCCCACCCAGCGGGTCAGCGGCGCGCGTTTGCGCACCGGCAGGGCGATGGGCGTATTGGCCGTGGCGGCCTCTCGGCCCAGCTCGGCGAGCAGGCCCCAGGTGGCGCGGGCATAGTCCAGCGCCACGCCATGGGCGGGGTCCTGGGCCAGCCAGTGCTGCAGCTCGGTGGCGTCGGCGTTTTGCGCGTCCAGGCGCACCGCCCAATCGGCAGCCTGCTGGCGGATCTCCTGCTCGTTGCTGTTGTGGCTAATCACGTGGTTTCTCTAATTCGAAGCGGATTGTCGAAAAGCCCGGAAGGGGGTTTTTCAATTCGAATTTGTCGTTATAGGAATGCAGACGTCTGAGCCGCATTTTTTCAGTAAACCGTTGGTCGGGGCCAGCCTTCACCGTTGCTGCAACCGCTCGGTGATATGGGCCAGGGCCTTGGCCAGGTGTTTTTGCACCGAGCTGTCGGAGATATTCAATTGCCGCGCCACTTCACTGTGGGTCAGGCCCTGGATGCGGTTGAGCTGGAAAATCTGCTGGGTGCGCGCCGGCAGATCGCTCATCGCCAGACGTAGCAGTTGCAGGCGCTGTTCGGCGTCCAGGGCATCGTCCAGCGCCGGGCGCTCGTCTTCGATATGCACCAGGGCTTCGTGGGGTTGGCTGTCGGTACGGCGGCGCTGCTGCTGGCGGATATGGTCCACCAGCAGGTTATGGGCGGTGCGGTAGAGGTAGGCCTGGGTGTTGTCGATGGCTTCCTTGCCCTGCTGCTCGGCCAGGCGCAGAAAGCTTTCCTGCACCAGGTCGGCCGCCAGCTCGGGGTCGCGGACTTTGCGCGTAAGCAGGCCCTGCAACGTACGGGCGTGTTTGAGGAACAGGCCTTTGATGTCGGTCTCGGCCACGCGCGCTCCAACGCCTTTGAATGGCTACAGATAGGAGCGCCATGCTAGACAAGAAGCGAATCCGTTGCAAATGCGAGCGGTTGCTAACAAGTCCTCCGGTGGTTACTGAGCCAACAGCACGTAGTGATCGACCAGCAGGGCAATAAACAGCGCAAACAGGTAGTAGATGCTGAATTTAAAGGTGTTGATCGCCGCATGGGGTTTGCTGTCGCGGTACAGCACGATACTCCACTGCAGAAAGCGCGCCCCCAGCACCGTGGCGCTGACCAGATAGAGCAGCCCGCTCATATGAATCACATAGGGCATCAGGCTGACGGCCAGCAGCACCAGGGTGTAGAGCACGATATGCACCTTGGTGTAATGCTCGCCGTGGGTCACCGGTAGCATGGGGATATCGGCCTTGGCGTATTCGGCTTTGCGGTGGATGGCCAGGGCCCAGAAGTGCGGTGGGGTCCAGGCAAAGATGATCAGCACCAGCAGCAGCGGTTCGGCACTGATATGACCGGTGACGGCCACCCAGCCCAACAGCGGTGGCGCGGCGCCGGCCAGGCCGCCAATCACGATATTTTGCGGCGTGGCGCGTTTGAGAAAACCGGTATAGAGCACGGCATAACCGACCAGCGAGGCCAGGGTCAGCCAGGCCGTCAGCGCGTTGGTAAAGGCCAGCAGCACCACCATGCCCAGCACCGACAAGGCCAGGGCAAAGGTCAGCGCCGCCACCGGCGATACGCGCCCTTCGGCCAGCGGGCGTTTATGGGTGCGGGCCATCACCGCGTCGATACGCCGGTCCACCACATGGTTCACCGCCGCTGCGCCGCCAGCGCACAGGGCGATACCCAGGTTGCCGAACAGCAGCACCGTCCACGGCACCCCGGCGCGGGTGGCGAGAAACATGCCCACCAGGGAGGTGATCAACATCAGCACCACCACCTTGGGTTTGGTCAGTTCCAGGTAGTCGCGCCAAAGCGCCTGGCGGTGACCTTCGCTGAGTAGAGTAGCCATGGCGTCTCTCCTTCTTCTTGTTATGGACTCAGGTCGCCGATTGGCTAACCCAGTTTTTTGCCGGTTCGGTTGCTGCGCTAACAGCACGCAGGCGGTAATTGGTCAGTACCAGGGTCAGCAGCAAAAATGCGCCGCCGGCGTTATGGGCCACGGCTACGGCCAGTGGCAGGTGCAGCAAGACATTGCTCACGCCCAGGCTGATCTGCACTGCCAAGGCCAGCACCACTAAACCGGCCAGCCGCCCATGGCCAACCCGTTGCAGCTGCCAGGCCAGGGCCAGCAGCACCAGGGTGACCAGCAGGGCGCCGAGGCGATGGGTGAAATGGATGGCGGTGCGCGCGTCGCTGTCCAGTTGCCCGCCCAGGTAGTTGGGGCCGATGTGCTGGCTCAGGTGGAAGCCATTGGCAAAGTCCATCTGCGGCCACCACTGGCCATGGCAAGTCGGCAGGTCGATACAGGCGACCGCCGCGTAGTTGGAACTGACCCAGCCGCCCAGCGCGATCTGCCCGATCACCACCAGCAAGCCCACTGCCGCCAAGCGCCGCAGGGCCAGCGGCACCGCCGGCAAACTGGGCAGCCGCCCGGACAAACGCAGCGTCAGCAAGAACAGCAGCGCCAGGGTGGTAAAGCCGCCGAGCAAATGTGCGGTCACCACCTGCGGCCAGAGCTTTAACGTCACCGTCCACATGCCAAATGCCGCCTGCGCCACCACCACGGCCAGCAGCAGCAACGGCAGTTTCAGCGGTTGCCCCGGCTCATGGCGACGGCGCACGGCCACCGCCGCCAACGCCACAATCAACAGCCCCAGGCTGCCGGCGAAATAGCGGTGGATCATCTCGTTCCAGCCCTTGTGCGCTTCCACCGGGGCATGGGGAAAGTTGGCTTCGGCATGGGCCAGTTGCGCCTCGCTGGCCGGCACGCTGATAAAGCCGTAGCAGCCCGGCCAGTCGGGGCAACCGAGGCCGGCATGGGTCAGGCGGGTATAGGCGCCGAGCAACACCACCACCACTGCCAGCACTGTGGCTAACAGGGCCAAGCGAAATCCGGGTTTGGCCATGGGCACGCTTCCTTAGCCGATATTCGACAGTTTCAGCAGCAGACGCAGGTCGTTGAGGATCGCCTTGCCCTTGACCTTGGCGTCGTAACGCAGCACCAGGTTGCCGTGGGGGTCGATCAGCCACAGCTGCGGTTCGGCGCCGGTTTTGGTGGCGCTGCCGTAGGCCTGGGTGTCCAGGCCGTAGCGGTTCAGGCGTGGGTAGTCGCGGGCCAGCTCGGCCTCGTAGGCGGCGTCTACCGGCTGGCCGACGGCCAGGCCATGGGTGGCACGCGAGGCTTCACGGCCCAGGCCGATCTGGATTTGCCGCGCCAGGTACACCAGCTGGCGGCAGCCGTCGGCGCAGGCGGCAGGCGCGGTGACCACGATCTGCCAGGTGCTCGCTTCGTCGCCCTGGATGCCCAGGTCGGTGCGGCTCTGGCCGTTGCCGATCAGCTCGCCGCTGTAGTTGCGGCCCTCGGGCACCCAGAAGCGGAATTGGTACATGCAGGTGGCGAGCACCATCGGGCCGATGGTCAGCGCCAGCAGCAGAATCAACTGCAGGCGGCCTTGGCGGCGATGCGGTGCGTGCGGCATAGGTGCGGTAGCGGAGCTTGTCATTGTTGTTCTCCCAGGATGACTTCACGCTTGGCGGCAGCGTGAAAACCGAAATAAATAAAAAGCCCCAGCAATGCAGCCGCCAGGGCAAACCATTGCACCGCATAGGCCTGGTGACGCTCCGGGCCCATGGCGACGATTGGCCAGTCGGCCTGGTAGGCAGCCGCGCTGGGCTCCAGGCGTACTTCGTAAGCCAGCCCGGTGCGCCCCAGTTGCTGCCACAGCGCTTGCGGGTGCACGGCATTGACCAGCAATGGCCAGTGCTCGCTGGGCGCATCGGCCTGCAACTGGAAGGTGGCGCCGGGCGGCACATACACCCAGGCGTCCAGGCTCTCCAGGGTGGGTGGGGTGCTGAATTCGGCGGCGGTGCGCCGGTCTGGCCAGGGCAGCCAGCCGCGGTTGACCAACAGCCACAGGTTGCTGGCCTGGTCGTAGAAGGGTTGCAGCAGCTCGACGCCGGCCCGGCCATCGCGGGTGCGGTTATCCAGCAGCACGGCATGTTGCGCGTCGAAGTGGCCACTCAGGTGTACGCGCCGGTAGGCGGCGTCGGCGGTGTTTTCCAATTCGGCGACGGGCATGGGCTCGGCCGTACGGCGGGCCTCGTAGCTGGCCAGCAACAGGCGTTTTTCTTCGGCCCGCGCCAGTTGCCAAAAACCGAGCAAGACGAGCACCGGCAGCAGCACGGCCACCACCAGGCTCGGCAACCAGCCAGGGCGAAAACGCCTCACTGGTTGCGCCCGGACAGCGGCGGGTGACTGGCTATACTCCACGGCATTCCCCTTCCCCATTGGCGAGACTCACACCATGCTTAAAGCGGCAATCGTGTTGATGCTGTTGGCCACTGTCGCCAGCCTGTTCAGTGGCCTGTTCTTTCTGGTCAAAGACCAGGGCAACTCATCCCGGCTGGTCAACGCGCTGACCCTGCGCGTGGTACTCGCCGCGTTGACGCTGGCGCTGGTGACCTGGGGCTTCTACAGCGGCCAGTTGGTCACCCACGCCACTTGGTAATTAGCGGTTGCCGGGCAATCGCTTGGTGCGCGGAGCACACCCTACGGGAGCGCACTCGGTTTTGTAGGGTGTGCTCCGCGCACCAAGCGCTCTAAAGCACGTACACAAAGATAAACAGCCCCACCCACACCACATCGACGAAGTGCCAGTACCAACTGGCCGCTTCGAAGCCGAAGTGCTGCTTCTCGTCGAAATGGCCCTTCATGATGCGCAGCAGCATCACAGTCAGAATCAGGGTGCCGATGGTCACGTGGGCGCCGTGAAAGCCGGTGAGCATAAAGAACGTGGCACCGTAGATACCCGAACCCAGGGTCAGCCCCAGCTCGTGGTAGGCCTCGACGTATTCGGTAGCCTGCAAGGCCAAAAAGCACACGCCGAGCAGGATGGTCAGCGCCAGCCAGGCCTTGAGCGCACCACGTTTGCCGTGGCGCAGGGCGTGGTGGGCAAAGGTGACGGTAACGCTGGAACTGACCAGCAAGATGGTGTTGATCAGTGGCAGGTGCCACGGGTCGATCACGCTCTTGGGCGCCGGGAACATTTTCGGGTCGGGGGTATTGAGCAGCGGCCAGGTGTATTCGAAGTTCGGCCACAGCATATGGGCGATGCCCTTGGCGCCGTCGCCACCTAGCCATGGGCCGGCCCAGGTGCGCACATAAAACAGCGCGCCGAAGAAGGCGATAAAGAACATCACCTCGGAAAAAATAAACCAGCTCATGCCCCAGCGGAACGAGCGGTCCATCTGGGTGCTGTACAGGCCCGAGCGGCTTTCCTTGATCACCGCGCTAAACCAGCCGAACAGCATGTAGGCCACCATCAGCCCACCGATGGAAAAAATCAGCGGCCCATGGGATTCCGGGCGTGCCGCCTTGAGGTCGTTGAACCAGGTGCCCAGGCCGTACATGGTGGTGAGCATGCCGATGGTGGCAATGATCGGCCACTTGCTCTGGGCTGGAACGTAGTAGTGCTCGTAGTCGGAGTTGGGGCTCTTTGGCAGGGCCTCGTCGTGCGTCGCCATCTTATTGTTCTCCTTGTTTTACACCGCTTACTTGGCCGCGATGGGCGCGTGGCGGGCGGTGATGTCGAACAGCGTGTAACCGAGGGTCAGGTGGTAGACATCCTTGGGCAGATCACGGTCGACGATGAAGCGCACCTTCATTTCTACGCGTTCACCGGGTTGCAGCACTTGCTGGTTGAAACAGAAACAGGCGGTCTTGTGGAAATAGGCCGCCGCCTCGGAGGGCACGATGCTGGGGATCGCCTGCGCCGCCATCGGCTTGTCGGTGGGGTTCTGGGCGATAAAGGTCATTTCGTTGACCGCGCCCGGATGCACCACCAGGTCCGCCGCCTGCGGGTGGAAATCCCAGACCATATCGGCGGCATTGGTGGCCAGGAACTGCACCTTCACTTGCCGCGCTTCGTCCACCTGTTGCTGGGCACCTGCGTATTGCCCGGCGGTTTTGCCGTTGATGCCGAAGGCCTTGCACATCACGTCGTAGATCGGCACCAGGGCAAAACCGAAGGCGAACATCACCACCACCAGCAACAGCAGGCGGGTAACCAGTTTCTGGGTGGCGATGCCTTCGCTCATATCGGGCTCACTTCACTTCACTTCGGGTGGGGTGGTAAAGGTGTGGTACGGCGCTGGCGATGGAATGGTCCACTCCAGGCCGTCGGCACCATCCCAAGGCTTGGCCGGTGCCGGTTTGCCGCCACGGATGCACTTGATGACGATAAACAGGAACAGCAGCTGCGTGGCGCCAAAGCTGAAGGCACCGATGGAGGACACCATATTGAAGTCGGCGAACTGCAGGTTGTAGTCCGGAATCCGCCGTGGCATGCCGGCCAGCCCCACGAAGTGCATGGGGAAGAAGGCCATGTTCATGCCCACGAAGGACAGCCAGAAATGCAGCTTGCCCAGGGTTTCGTCGTACATATGGCCGGTCCATTTCGGCAGCCAGTAGTACGCCGAGGCGAAGATCCCGAAGATCGCCCCCGGCACCAGCACGTAGTGGAAGTGCGCCACCACGAAGTAGGTGTCGTGGTACTGGAAGTCCGCCGGGGCGATGGCCAGCATCAGCCCGGAGAAGCCGCCGATGGTGAATAGAATCACAAAGGCCACGGCAAACAGCATGGGCGTTTCGAAGGTCAACGAGCCTTGCCACATGGTGGTCACCCAGTTGAATACCTTCACCCCGGTGGGTACGGCGATCAGCAAGGTGGCGTACATGAAGAACAGCTCGCCCACCAGCGGGATACCGACCACGAACATATGGTGGGCCCAGACGATAAACGACAGGAAGGCAATCGAGGCGGTGGCGTACACCATCGAGGTGTAGCCGAACAGCGGCTTGCGCGAGAACGCCGGAATGATCGAGCTGACGGCACCAAACGCCGGCAGGATCATGATGTACACCTCGGGGTGGCCGAAGAACCAGAACAGATGCTGGAACAGCACCGGGTCACCGCCACCGGCGGCACTGAAGAAGCTGGTGCCGAAGTGGATATCCATCAGCATCATGGTCACGCAGCCGGCCAGCACGGGCATTACCGCAATCAGCAGGAAGGCGGTGATCAGCCAGGTCCAGACGAACAGCGGCATTTTCATCAGCGTCATGCCCGGGGCGCGCAGGTTGAGGATGGTGGCGATCACGTTGATCGCGCCCATGATCGAGCTGATACCCATCAGGTGAATGGCGAAGATGAAGTAGGTGACGCTTTCCGGCGCGTAGGTGGTGGACAGCGGCGCGTAGAAGGTCCAGCCGAAGTTCGGCCCGCCACCGGCGGTGAACAGGGTGCTGATCAACAGGCCGAAGGCCGCTGGCAGCAGCCAGAAACTGAAGTTGTTCATCCGTGGCAGGGCCATATCGGGCGCCCCCACCATCAGCGGAATCATCCAGTTGGCCAGGCCGACGAAGGCTGGCATCACCGCACCAAACACCATCACCAGGCCATGCATGGTGGTCATCTGGTTGAAGAACGCCGGTTCGACGATCTGCAGCCCCGGCTGGAACAGCTCGGCGCGAATCACCATGGCGAACGAGCCGCCAATCAGAAACATGGCAAAGCTGAACCACAGATACATGGTGCCGATGTCTTTGTGGTTGGTGGTCAGCACCCAGCGCATCAGGCCCTTGGCCGGGCCGTGATGACCGTGGTCGTGGTCTGCGTGCCCAGCATGGCCAGGCTCAATCACTGCACTCATGGTGGGTCTCCTATTTGTTCGCCTGTTTCAGGGCCAGCACGTCTTTGGGGGTGACCATGTCACCGACGTTATTGCCCCACGCATTGCGCTCATAGGTGATCACCGCAGCGATATCGACTTCCGACAATTGCTTGCCGAAGGCGGCCATGGCGGTGCCCGGCTTGCCGAAGAACACGGTGTGCAGGTGCTCTTCCTTCGGCCCGGTGGCGACCTTGGAGCCCTTGAGTGCCGGGAACATCGGCGGCAGGCCCTGGCCCTCGGCCTGGTGACAGGCCGCGCAGGTGGTGTGGTAGATCTTGTCGCCGCGTTCGGCCAGCTCTTCGCGGGTCCATTCCTTGCTGGTCAGCTCTTTCATCGCCAGGGCTTCCTGCTTGCGCTCATCCAGCCACTTGGCGAAGTCTTCCTTGGATTTGACCTCGACCACGATCGGCATAAAGCCATGGTCCTTGCCGCACAGCTCGGCGCACTGGCCGCGGTACAGGCCGGGCTTTTCCACCTTGGTCCAGGCCTCGTTGACGAAGCCCGGAATGGCATCGCGTTTCACCGCCAGGGCCGGCACCCACCAGGAGTGGATCACGTCGGCAGCGGTAATCAGGAAGCGCACCTTGGTGCCGGCCGGAATAACCAGCGGCTGGTCCACTTCCAG
>JBCECW010000020.1:0-16026 GCA_039207785.1 Pseudomonas sp.
CGCAGAAAGTCTTCGCGCTGGCCGCCATGTACATCCACCGCTTCGAAGGCGATGCCCTTTTCCAGTAGCGCCAGTTTGACCATGTTGTAGTAGTTGCTGACCGAAAAACCGTGCAGTTTGAGCATGACAATCTCCGTTCCTGGTGGAGTGGGCGTTGCACCTTATAAACCGCATGGCGCGCCTCGCCCAGCCCTATTGACCCCATGAATGCGTACGCCTAACCCCACAGACCGTGGCACACTGCGGCCTTGTTTCCCGAGGAGCTCGCCATGAGCGAAATAGACGAGAGCGAAGAAAGCTTCGCCGAAGCGACCCTGGTCCAGGCCATCGAAAACCAGCTCGAAACCGACAACCCGCCTGCTGCCAAGGCCGCTTACAACAAGCTGACCCTGGTGGGTTACCCGCGCGAAGAGATCCTGCAGTTGATGGCCCTGGTGCTGGCCCATGAAATCGACGCCATGCTCGATGCCGACCGCCCCTTCGACAGCCAATGGTACGAGCAAGCCCTGCGTGCATTGCCCGATCTGCCAGAGGGCGCCGCCGAGCTGGACTAACACTTAAGCAGCACTTGCCTTGATGCAACGCAGCGGATTAGCCTCACAGCCATAGTAGCCTGCTGTGACCTGCCCAGGATGGGGTGGCCTCTGAGCTTGTGCCAATGACCGAGCGTGTCTATTTCAGCAGTTGGACAACCCTGTGCGCGGCGCTGCTGTTTGCCGTCCTGGGTATGTCTTGCGCCCAGGCTGAAACCATTCAGATTGGCGCCGAAGACGATTGGTACCCCTACACCGCCCTGCGTGACGGCACGATCCAGGGCATGTCGGTGGATATCGTCAAGGCCGCCTTCGCCGCCAGCGGCACCGATGTCGAGCTGGAATCCTTTCCCTATTCGCGCTGCATGCAGCTGGCCCTGCGCGGGCAGATCGTCGCCTGCTTCAATACCTCGCCCAACCCCAAGATCGCCGCAGAGTACTTGCTGCCGCGCCACCCGCTGTTCAGCGAATTCATTCTGCTGTGGGCGCGCAATGACAACGCCAGGCCGATCAGCAGCCTCGATCAGTTGGTGGGCAAGACCGTGGCGGTTACCAACGGCTATGAATACGGCGCCGAATTCGACAACGACACCCGCCTGAGCCGCGTGCTGGTACGCAAGGACCTTAACGGCTTCCTGATGCTGCAGCGCAAACGGGTCGACTATATGCTGGCCTTTCGCGGCACGGCCTTGCAGCTGTTCGAGGAGCACCCGGAGCTGCGTGGGCAATTTATCCCGGTAATGACCGTGCACCGCCCCGATCTTTATCTATCCTTTTCCCGTCACCATCCCAAAGCCGCGTTCCTGCTGGAGCGCTTCGACCAAGGCATGCGGCTGATCGAAACCAACGGACGCTACCAACAGATCATCGACACCTGGAGGAACCAACCCGACGCCCGCCAGTGATTGGCCGCTCCCTTTACAACCCCCTGCCGCTTTACCGGGGACCCACCTGCGCCACCGCCTTGCGCTGTACAGCGGCGGCACACTTACAAGAATCTGGAGCCAACATGTCATTTACCCCTGAACTGATTGCTGAGCTGGAAATTCTTGCCCTGTACAACCTTTCCAATACCAAGGAAGGCCTCAAGGTTCACCATATCGCCTCGCCAACCGCCATCGCCGCCACCCAGCGCCTGCATGACAAAGGCCTGGTGACCCTACCCGACGGTGGCTACCTGACCAGCCTGGGTATCGACGCTGCGCAACATGCACAAGACCTGCTGACCATTCTTACCGTCGAAGAAACGGCGTAACGGCCCGCTCCCCCACACACTTCGTAGGATGGGTAGAGGCGTAGCCGAAACCCATCACGGACTTGGCATAAGTCGCTGATGGGTTTCGCGGTGCTCTACCCATCCTACGAATTGCCACGCCCCAGCCAACGCGCACTAACATTAGGCTCTGCCCCCGGCGATTCGCGGCTGCTACATTAGCGCCACCTACCGGCATGAGTTGGCTATGACGCGCACCCAGGAAATTCGTCCCGATATCGACGAGGGGATCGACCGCAAGGTTCTGGCGCAGTTGCGCGCGCGTTTTCTCAAGGTCAATGCCGGGCGTCTGGACCGGGCCATGCAAGGCCTTTCCACGCGCCAGCAACTGGTGCTCAAGCTGTTACCGCTGCTGTTTCATGTAAACCATCCGCTGCTGCCCGGTTATGTCTCCGGGCTGACCCCGGCAGGCCTGTCCGGCTATGAACCCGACGACGAGCTGCTGAGCGAAGCGCAGCGCCTGACCCGTTCGTTTGTCTACAAAGCCCGCCGTGGCAACCCGCCCACGCCCATCCATGGCCTGTTTCTGATGGGCAGCCTCGGCACCGTGGCACAAGCCGAGCAGAGCGATATGGATGTGTGGGTGTGCCACGCCCCCGACCTAAGCGCCCAGGAAGTCCAGGAGCTGACACGCAAATGCACGCTGCTGGAAGCCTGGGCGGCGACCCAGGGCGCCGAAGCGCATTTTTTCCTGATCGACCCGGCGCGCTTCACCGTCGGTGATCGCGAGGCGCAACTGACTTCCGACGACTGCGGCACCACCCAGCACTACTTGCTGCTGGACGAGTTCTACCGCACTGCCATCTGGCTGGCCGGGCGCACGCCGCTGTGGTGGCTGGTGCCGGTGTACGAAGAACAGCGCTACGCCGAATACACCCACCAGTTGCTAAGCAAACGCTTTATTCGCGCCGACGAGGTCATCGACCTCGGCCACCTGGCCACCATTCCGCCTGGCGAGTTTATCGGCGCCGGCATGTGGCAGCTGTTCAAGGGCATCGAGTCGCCGTACAAGTCGGCCCTCAAGCTGCTGCTGACCGAGGTGTATGCCAGCGAGCACCCCAAGGTCGAATGCCTGAGCCTGCGCTTCAAACAGGCGGTGTTCAGCAACCAGCTCGACCTCGATGAACTGGACCCTTACGTGGTGGTGTACCGCCGCCTGGAGGAGTACCTCAGTGGCCGCGGCGAAACCGAACGGCTGGAGCTGATCCGCCGCTGCCTGTACCTCAAGGTCAACAAGAAAATCAGCAACCCGCCGCGCAACCGGCGCAAGAGCTGGCAGCGCCTGTTGCTGGAGAAACTCACTGCCGGCTGGGGCTGGCAGCCCCGCCAGTTGGCCATGCTCGACAGCCGCAGCCAATGGAAAGTGCGCCAAGTGAGTGCCGAGCGCCGGGTGCTGGTCAACGAGCTGACCTACAGCTACCGCTTTCTGTCGCAGTTCGCCCGCACCCAACAGGCCGCCAGTTCGCTGAACAGCCGCGACCTCGGCGTGCTGGGCCGGCGCCTGTATGCCGCGTTCGAACGCAAGGCTGGCAAGATCGAATTTATCAACCCGGGCATTGCCCCTGACCTGGCCGAAGACAACCTGACACTGGTGTACAACGCCAACACCGATGGCAACGATGACAGCCAATGGGCGCTGTACAACGGCAGCATCGGCGGCCAGGAGTGGCGCGACTTCGCCCCGCTGAAACGGGCGCGCGAGCTGATCGAGCTGCTGGCCTGGTGTCACCGCAATGGCGTGATCGACAGCAGTACCCGCATTGCCTTGCACCCCGGCGAAAGCGACCTGACCGAGTTCGAGCTGTCCAACCTGCTCGGCAGCTTGCAGCAGGCTGTGCCGCTGCCGTTGCCGGCCGTCAGCGAAGACGCCTTGCTGCACAGCAGTGCGCCCAGCGAGGTGCTGTTGCTGGTCAACGTCGGCATCGACCCGCTCAAGCAACACAGCCAGCTCAACGTGCATATGACCACGGGCCGTACCGACTCGCTGGGCTACTCCGGGGTGCGGGAAAACCTGGTGCTGACCCTCGACCAGGTCAGCCTTAACAGCTGGAACGAACTGTCGGTGAGCCGCTACGACGGTCCCCATGCCCTGCTCGACTGCCTGCGCGACTTCCTCAATAGCCTGCCGGTGGGTGGCAAACTGCCGACCCTGAAGGTGCGCTGCTTCTGCCGCAACCGTGCCCAGGCGATTGCCGAGCGGGTGGAGGAATTGTTCCGCGATATTCTTTCCCACTTTGTTGGCGAGCCGGGCCAACGCTACCTGGTGCAGATCCAGCAGCAGTACCACGTGCTGCAACTGACCCCGGGCCAGGTCGATCACGTGGCCCTGAACAACCTGCCGGCGCTGCTGGAGCAACTGGGCAGCGAGCTCACCAGCTACAGCCCGCTGCACCTGGACCGCCACGCCCTGGAAGGCGAAGACCTGGCGCTGATCCTGCCGCTGGGCCGCCCCAACTGCATCCAGGTGTTCTACCGCGTGCATGACGAAATGGCCGAGCTGACGCTGCTGGATGAACGCAACGCGCTGTGGCGCCAGCGCCTGCCGTTTCGCGATGAGCAAAGCCTGCTGACGCCGTTGCAGCGTTTTCTGCAGTCGGTGTTTTACCGGCGCAATGCCCAGCTGCCGCTGGATGCCGACCTGACCCAGAGCGAAGCGCTGGATATTCTCTACTACGAAGTACTGCCGCCCGCGCCCTCCCGCGCGCAGTTCCTCGAACGCCGGGCGCCGCCGCAGTCGGCGGTAAGCCACCCGTTCTACGACGTGCAGGCGATTGTCGAGCCAGCGGAACAGGGCCGGGTGCATGTCAGCCTGTTCTGTAACCACCGCGAGTTTTCCGAACTGGAGTACGGCAACGAGCTGTTTAGCGCCGTGGCCCGCCATATCCTCTCGCAACGTAGCGGCCACGAACGCTACCCCTGCTATATCACCGACCTGGACCTGTCCCGCGTACTGGGCGAAAGCCAGACCCAGACCATCCATTACCTGCGCTACAAAACCCGTCTGGAAGCGGCACTCAACAGTGCGCTGCAGCGGGCGTAACGCCCGTCAGGCTGGCATCGGCGCCTGGGGATTGTTCAGGGCATACAGGTAGCAGTCAGCCAGGCTGTGGTTCGCGGCCACACTGGCATAGCTGGCGGTAAAGGTAATGGCCTGGCCCAGGTGCTGATACAGCCAGGTGTCGCTGACCCCAGGCGGCACTTCGGGCACCAGGTCGCTGTCGTTCACGACACGAAAGGTCGGCACCTGCAGCGCGTTGTAGTACCCGGCGAACGCCGGCGAGGCCAAGCGCGGGCTGGCAAAGTTGTAGTGTTGCAACGCCAGGCCCGGCCAGCGCTCGCGCATATCCAGCACCGCCAGGCTCGACAATGCACTGCCCAGGCTATGGCCGCAGACCCACAGCGGGCCTTCGGGGCGCATATCGTCGACGGCTTGCAAGGCCAGGTCACGTAGCGAGGTATACAGCTTCAGGAAGCCGTCATGGACCAGGCCGACATTGCTTTGCCAGGGGTAGCTGCGCTGTTCCAGTTGCAAGTCATCAAGCCAGTCCTGCGCCGTGTCGGTGCCGCGAAACACCAGGTAGACCGCCCCATCGGGGGCCCGGGCGGCAAAGCCGAATGGCTCGGATTCATTGAGAAAGTGCAGCTCGCTGAGCACGCTCCAGATCGGCGAGGAAAACTGCCAACCCGCCATGGCCGGTATCTGCCAGGTGAAGTCTTGCGGCTTGCGTGGTTTGCCCTGCTCTACCCATTGGTCATATTGCCCGTAGGCATTGTTGACCAATCCGGCGCTGAGCAAGGCTTGCGGCAGGGAAAACGCGGGCGGGAAGTACATCGGTAAGCTAGGCATGGTGGCCTCCTTGCCAGTGAAATAACCCGCCTACTGTAAAAGCGCCGGTCAATCAGTGGCTATAGGCCCCGGCCGCTTCCGGCTGGTATTCGACCTCCAGCAACGTCAGCTGGATCAACTTGCCAGCCGGCGTTGGCCAGTCGATATGCTGGCCCACTGACAAACCCAGCAGGGCGCTGCCCACCGGCGCCAGAATCGAAACGGTGCCCTCGGCGCCGGCTTCGTTCGGGTACACCAAGGTCAGGTGATACTCCTTGCCGCTGCCCTCTTCACGGCAAACCACACGGGAGTTCATGGTCACCACGCCGGCCGGCACTTCGTCATGGCCCACCACGTTCGCGCGCGCGAGCTCGGCCTCCAGCGCCTGGGCAGCGGGACCGAAGTCTTCCAGGCTGTCGAGCAGGCGTTCAAGGCGTTGCAGGTCGAGACGGGTAATGGTGATGGCAGGAGCAGTCATGGCTCGGCACTCATAGTCAGTGGGTAATAAATCCCAGGCGGCAATAAAGAAAAACCCCGACCTGAGCCGGGGTTTGATAGGCACCTCATTCGCGTGAGGCTGGGGCGACCGTAGCACAGTACATGACCCGTCGGTCAAGACCGGCGAAAGGGCGACGGTTTTATCCGCGCCTCGGCGAGCTGGATGATCTGCCGGCGGCGCGGGCTGTCGGCCGCTTTCCATTCGCGAATTTCCGACAGCAATCGACCGCAGCCGACACACACATCGTCGTCATCCAGGCAGCATTCACGGCGGCAGGGCGACAGCACGATATCTTCAGACGGCGTAACCGTGCCCGCGACCGGCTGAAACAGCACGGCGCCAGAAGAGGGCTGCTCAGAGCTCATCGAACTCCACCGCCTCTTCGGCCTGTTCCAGGGTGATACGCGCGAGCATTTCGCCCAGCAGCTCGTCGCTGGTGTCGCAGATCCAGCGGTTGCTGGCGCTGTCGTAGTCAAAGTGGAACCCACCGGAGCGCGCTGCCACCCACAATTGGCGAATCGGCACCTGGCGGCTGATGATCAATTGCGTGCCGTTGGCAAAACGTACGGTCAGGATGCCCGCGGAGTTTTCCAGATCGAGGTCCAGGCCGCTGTCATCGAAAATGTCTTCTACCGATTCCTGGGTGGCATCCACCAGGTCGTGAAAACGCGCTTCGGTCAAACTCATAACGGGCACCTCAGGCAAAAAATAGGGCAACTGCGCCACGGCGCGCTGCTGTCATGTGGGTTGGCGAGATTAACTCAACACCGTTCGGCGGTACTCGGCAGGGCTCTGCCCGGTCCAACGGCGAAACGCGCGAGCCAATGAGCCGGCCTCGCTGAAACCGACGAAAAAGGCGATATCGGCCAGCTCCAGCGTGGGGTCGCGCAGGTAATGCAAGACCAATTGCTGACGGGTCTCGTCGACCAGTTGGCTGAATGATAACCCGGTCTCGCGCAGACGGCGCTGCAAGGTACGCGGACTGAGCGCCAGGACCTGGGCCAGGCGTTCCAGGTCCGGCCCTTGGTCGGCCAACTGTTTGGCCAGCTCCACGCGCGCACGGTCCAGCACATGCTGGCCTTGGCGCAGCTCGGCAAGCAGGCGGTCTGCATAGCCGTCGAGCATCTGCCGCACCTGCGCGTCGGCCTGGCCGAGTGGCGCCTGCAGCAGCCGCTTGGGAAACACCAGGGCGTTGTCGGCCTGGGAGAACAGTACCGGGCAGCGGAAGATACGTTGGTATTCGTCGGTGTTGGCTGGCGCCGGATGCTGGAAGCGCACTTCGGTGGGCGGTATATCCAGCCCGCTGATCCAATGGCCGAAGGTGGCCCAGCCGGCCAGGGTTTCTTCGCTGAGGTGGCGTTGCTGCTGCGCCAGCAACGGCTGCCAGCTATGCGCCACCTGCGGCTCCAACCCCGGGCGCTCTGGCTCGTCGGCCAGGTCCACATGCCCGAGGCTGCCGACCAGCGTCGCGTAGCGCGCCTGGCGGTGCAGGGCGTCGCCCAGGGTGGCGCAGCTCATCAGCAGATAACCCAGCACCCCGTAGTAACCCGGGCGTACCGCTTCACCCAGGTGCAGGCCGAAAAACTCGTCACCGGTGAGCGCCACGCCACGGGCCACCAGCTCCAGATAGACCGACGCCGCCACCCGCTGGTCGCGTTGGGCCAACAGTTCGGGGCTCAGTTGCAAGGGTTCGAGCAGGCTGGCCGGCGCCACGCCCTGGCGCTCCAGATAGTCCAGCAAGCCTTGCAGGTAGGCGACCGAAACCGAGCCAGCCAGCGGCGTAGGCGTGTCCATCAAAGCTCCTGTGTGGGTCGAATGTGGCGGCAACATAAGCCCTAACCATAGCGTCAGAGCACCCTGCATGGCAGCCCGGGTTGATCGGGCTGGCGCATAGGCAAGGCGCCGGGGGGCCGGTATACTCGGGCCCAATCACTGCTTTTACAAGGAATCCGCCATGAAGCGGCTACTGACTGCCCTTATCGCGCTCGTCGCCATTTCGTCTCTGCTCAGCGGCTGTGGCCAGAAAGGCCCACTGTACCTGCCAGGCGAAGATCAACCATCTGCTGAACACACCCACTAAGGAGGCGGTATGCACGCCTTCAATTACCGCACAGGCGAACTGTTTGCGGAGGGTGTGGCGTTGTCCGCCATTGCCGAGCGCTTTGGCACACCCACCTACGTGTACTCGCGGGCGCATATCAGCGGCCAATTCAATGCCTATGCCGACGCCCTGCAGGGTGTCCCCCACCTGGTTTGCTACGCCGTCAAAGCCAACTCCAACCTGGCAGTGCTGAACCTGCTGGCCCGTTTGGGCGCAGGCTTCGATATCGTTTCGGCGGGCGAGCTGGAACGCGTGCTGGCGGCCGGTGGCGAGGCCAACAAAATCGTGTTTTCCGGCGTCGGCAAAAGCCGCGACGATATGCGTCGCGCCCTGGAAGTGGGCGTGCACTGCTTTAACGTCGAGTCCACCGACGAGCTGGAGCGCCTGCAACTGGTGGCCGCCGAGCAGGACCTGGTCGCACCGATCTCCCTGCGGGTAAACCCGGACGTCGACGCCGGCACCCACCCGTATATTTCCACCGGCCTCAAGGAAAACAAATTCGGTATCGCCATTGCCGACGCCGAGGCCGTATATGCCCGCGCCGCCGAGCTGCCGAACCTGAAAGTGCTGGGCGTGGACTGCCATATCGGTTCGCAACTGACCAGCCTGCCTCCGTTCCTAGACGCCCTCGACCGCCTTTTGGCGCTGATCGATCGTCTGTCGGCGCGCGGCATCCAGATTCACCACCTCGACCTGGGTGGCGGCGTGGGCGTGCGTTACAAAGACGAAACCCCGCCACTGGTCAGCGACTACATCAAGGCCGTGCGCGAGCGCACCGCTGGCCGCGACCTCAAGCTGGTGTTCGAGCCGGGCCGCTATATTGTCGCCAACGGCGGCGTGCTGCTGACCCAGGTCGAATACCTCAAGCACACCGAACACAAAGACTTCGCCATCGTCGATGCGGCCATGAACGACCTGATCCGCCCGGCGCTGTATCAGGCATGGATGGACGTGGTGCCGGTGCAGCCGCGCGAAGGTGCAGCACGTGCCTACGATATCGTCGGGCCGATCTGCGAGACCGGCGACTTCCTGGCCAAGGGTCGGGAGCTGGCACTGCAGGAAGGTGATTTGCTGGCGGTGTGCTCGGCAGGCGCCTATGGTTTTGCCATGAGCTCCAACTACAACACCCGTGGCCGTTGCGCCGAAGTGCTGGTCGATGGCGAACAGGCTTATGAAGTGCGTCGTCGCGAGACCGTGCAAGAACTCTATGCTGGCGAAAGCCTGCTGCCGGAGTAACGGTCATGCTGCTGCGATTCACCAAAATGCACGGCCTGGGCAACGACTTCATGGTCCTTGACCTGGTCAGCCAGCACGCGCATATCCAGCCCAAGCATGCCAAGGCCTGGGGCGACCGCCACACCGGCGTTGGTTTCGACCAACTGCTGCTGGTGGAGCCGCCAACCAACCCGGACGTGGACTTCCGCTACCGCATTTTCAACTCCGACGGTTCGGAAGTGGAGCAATGCGGCAACGGCGCCCGCTGCTTCGCCCGCTTCGTGCTGGACAAGCGCCTGACCATGAAACGGCAGATCCGCGTGGAAACCAGCGGCGGCATCATCGAGCTGGACGTACGTGCCGATGGCCAGATCAGCGTCAATATGGGCGCGCCGATTCTTGAGCCGGCACGTATTCCGTTCCAGGCCGAGAGCCAGGCACTGAATTACCAGGTGGATGTCGAGGGCTCGGCGGTCTCGCTGGCCGCGGTATCCATGGGTAACCCCCATGCGGTGCTGCGTGTCGACGATGTCGCCAGCGCGCCGGTGCATAGCCTGGGGCCGAAGCTGGAACATCACCCGCGCTTCCCGCAGCGAGTGAACGTCGGCTTCCTGCAAGTGATCGACCGCCAGCACGCCAAGCTGCGTGTCTGGGAACGTGGCGCCGGGGAAACCCAAGCCTGCGGCACCGGCGCCTGCGCCGCCGCGGTTGCCGCCATCAGCCAGGGCTGGATGGATTCGCCCCTGCAACTCGAACTGCCGGGCGGCCGCCTGTTCCTTGAGTGGGCCGGCCCAGGGCACCCCGTAATGATGACCGGACCGGCCGTCCGGGTTTATGAAGGGCAGGTTCGCCTATGACCGACAAGCAGCAAGACCCCAGCACGCCTCTGGACGCCGAAACGGTAGTTGCCTACCTGCGCGCCCACCCGGAGTTTTTTGTCGACCACGATGAGCTGATTCCCGAGCTGCGCATTCCGCACCAGCGCGGCGAATCGGTGTCGCTGGTGGAGCGTCAGGTCAAGCTGCTGCGCGAGCGCAATATCGAGATGCGCCACCGTCTTTCGCAACTGATGGACGTGGCCCGCGATAACGATCGCCTGTTCGATAAAACCCGCCGCCTGGTCCTCGATCTGCTCGATGCCAGCACCCTGGAAGAAGTGGTCAGCGCCGTGGAAGACAGCCTGCGCCATGAGTTCCAGGTGCCCTTTGTCAGCCTCACGCTGTTCAGTGAAACGCCGACTGGCGTGGGCCGCTCGGTCAGTTTCGCCGAAGCCCACCAGGCCATCGGCGGCTTGCTGGCGGACGGCAAGACCATCTGCGGCGTACTGCGCAGCCATGAGCTGGCCTTCCTGTTCAGTGAAGAGGAACGTGACAGCGTGGGCTCGGCCGCCGTGGTCGCGCTCAGCCACCAGGGTTTGCATGGCGTGCTGGCCATCGGCAGCCCCGATCCACAGCACTACAAGAGCTCACTCGGCACGCTGTTCCTGGGCTATATCGCCGAAGTGCTCGCCCGCGTGCTACCGCGCTTCGCCACGCCACTGCGCTCGGTACGCTAATCCACCCGGCACCGCGCATGGAGGAACAAGGCCTGATGCACGCTGCCCTGGACGCCTACCTGCAACACCTGCGCAGCGAACGACAAATGTCGTCGCACACCCTCGACGCCTATCGACGCGACCTGCTGAAACTGCTGGAGCTCTGTGAAAAACAGGGCATCGCCAGTTGGCCCCAACTGCATGTGCGCAACCTGCGCAGTTTTGTTGCCCGCCTGCACCAGCAGGGTCTGTCGGCCCGCAGCCTGGCGCGCCTGCTGTCGGCGACCCGCGGCCTTTACAGCTACCTGATTGCCGAAGGCCTCTGTCAGCACGACCCGGCCACCGGCGTTGCGCCACCCAAACGCGAGCGCCGCTTGCCCCGCACACTGGACGCCGACCGCACCTCGCAGTTGCTGGATGGCGACGTAGAAGACGACTTTATCGGTCTGCGCGACCAGGCGATGCTCGAACTGTTTTACTCCTCCGGGCTGCGCCTGGCCGAACTGGCGGGGCTTAATTTGTCCCAACTGGATCTGCCCGGCGCGCTGGTGGAAGTCATCGGCAAAGGCAGCAAAACCCGCGTACTGCCGCTGGGCCGCAAGGCCCGCGAAGCCCTGGAAAACTGGCTGGCGCAACGGGCGCTGGCCAACCCGCCAGATGATGCCGTTTTTATCAGCGCACAAGGGCGGCGACTGGGGCCCAGGGCCATCCAGAAGCGCGTCGGCCAGGCCGGTGTACGCGAACTCGGCCAACACCTGCACCCGCATATGCTGCGCCACTCCTTCGCCAGCCATATGCTCGAGTCATCGCAAGACTTGCGCGCCGTGCAAGAGCTGCTGGGCCACGCCGATATCGCCACTACACAGATCTACACCCACCTGGACTTCCAACACCTGGCCACGGTTTACGACGGTGCCCATCCCCGAGCCAAACGCAAAAGCAGTGAGCCATGAGCATTCAACTGATCACCTTCGACCTCGACGACACGCTGTGGGACAACCTCCCGGTGATCACCGGCGCCGAGGCCGCCATGCGTACCTGGCTGGCCGATAACGCACCGCTGCTGGCCGCCTTGCCGGTGGAGCATCTGTGGAGCATTCGCAGCCAGGTGCTGGCCGCCGAGCCCAGCCTGCGTTATCGCCTTAGCGAACTGCGCCGCCGCACCTTGTTCCAGGCCCTGGAAGGGGTTGGTTACGACGCCACGCAGGCCAAGCAGATGGCCGAAGCCGCGTTCCACGCCATGCTCGATGCGCGCCATCGCATTACCTTTTTCGACGACACGGTGCCCACCCTGGAGCAGTTGACCGAGCGCTATATCCTCGGCGTGATCACCAACGGCAACGCCGACGTGCGTCGCCTGGGTCTGGCCGATTACTTCCGCTTTGCCCTGTGCGCCGAAGACCTGGGCATCGGCAAACCCGACCCTCTGCCGTTCGTAACCGCCCTGCAACACGCAGGCGTTGAAGCCCATGCCGGCGTGCATGTTGGCGACCACCCCGGCGACGATATTCGCGGCGCCCAAAACGCCGGCATGCGGGCGATCTGGTTTAACCCGCAGGGTAAAAGCTGGGAGGGCGAAGGCAGCCCGGACGCAGAGATCAGGGCGTTGGCGGAGTTGCCGGGGGTGTTGGGGCGGTGGAAGGAGTAACCACGGAGATCGCCGGTGCGCGGAGCGCACCCTACGGGGTCGGGTTTGCTCTTCACGATTTCAGGCGCGCCACATATCGAGATCGAGCGAGCTAGAGCAGTGCAAGGCGGAAACGTTTTTTGAAGCGCAGTGGGCTGTAGCCCATGAGCATTCAAAAAGCGTTTCTAACGCAGCAATGCCGACGCGCAGCCGGTCGCTAAGTTGCCCATAAAAAAACCCGCAATAGCGGGTTCTTTTATGAGCAACTAACAACTAAATAGGGCGGCTGCCGTATTTGCTGTCTGGTTTTTTGGGCGGATCGGCGACGACGTTCGGCTCGACTTCCTGCACCTTGCCGCCACGGGAGAGAAACTCCTGCATGGCACGCTCCAGTGCATCGCGCTCCTTCTGCTTGGCTTCGATGCTCGGCAACTCGTCAATGTCGACGGCAGCCTTGGCTTTCTTGCCAGACTTTACCGGGGCATCGCTATCGCTGTCGCCGTCATCGCCATCGTCGGCCACGCCGTCATCGGCAGACGCCAGCTCCTCGCCGTCGTCCTCGGCACCACCTTCCAGTTCGTCTTGTTCCAGATCTTCGTCGCTCATGTTTAACCTCATGACTTGCGAAAAGCAGATTAGTTATAGCCCAGCAAAGCACGCTGTCGCGCATTGCCAGAAAAAATTCAAAGTGCCTCGCCCGAGAGGGTCGCCAGCACTCTTCTGGGGCCGCCGTGGTCACGGTGCTCACCCAGGTAAATCCCTTGCCAGGTTCCCAGTGCCAGACGTCCTGCCGTAATCGGCAGCGTTATCTGGCAGCCCAGTAAGCTGGCCTTGAAGTGCGCCGGCAAATCATCCGGGCCTTCATCGTTGTGTTCGTAGACCGCTTCGGCTCCTCTATCGGCAAGACCACTGCCGGCTTGAGGCACCAGGCGGTTGAAGAACCGCTCGAAATCGCGTCGCACAGCCGGGTCGGCATTCTCGTTGATCGTCAGCGACGCCGAGGTGTGCAACAGCCACAGATGTAACAGACCCAGGCGGTAGCTACGCAGTTCCGGCAATTTGCCCAGCACCTCATCCGTCACCAGATGGAAGCCCCTGGACCTCGCCTGCAAGCTGAACTCGCGTTGCTGCCACATATGCATCTCCGCCATTTCGGCGCGCATTCTAGCGCGCTGCCAGAAAAAGCAAAGAGCGCATGCCAGAGCGTGTGAGTTTATTTAAGCGTTCGGTATTTTCAAGCGCGAGCGGGCGCGACTTAGGTCGTAAGTTCACCTCTGCCCACACAGCAAAATGCCCGGCAGTGCCGGGCATTTTTTACTTCAGGTACAACCGCAGGGAAGACCTTACAGGTTGTAGCCACGCTCGTTGTGCTGCGCGAGGTCCAGACCGACAGTCTCTTCCTCTTCGCTGACACGCAGGCCAATCACCAGGTCCAGCACCTTGAGGATCACGAAGGTGACGATCGCGGTGTAAAGGACGGTGAAGCCAACGCCTTTGATCTGAGTGATCACTTGCGCGCCGATGTCTTCAACGGTGCCGAAGCCACCCAGTGCGGGAGCTGCGAAAACGCCAGTCAGGATCGCACCCACGATACCGCCGATACCGTGAACACCGAAGGCGTCCAGCGAATCGTCGTAACCGAGTTTGCGTTTCAGGGTAGTGGCGCAGAAGAAGCAGATCACGCCAGCAGCCAGGCCGATTACCAGAGCACCCATTGGGCCTACGGTACCGGCAGCCGGGGTGATGCCGACCAGGCCGGCAACCACACCCGAGGCGATGCCCAGGGCGCTTGGCTTACCGTGGGTGATCCACTCGGCGAACATCCAGCCCAGGGCAGCAGCGGCGGTAGCGATCTGGGTAACCAGCATGGCCATACCGGCAGTGCCGTTGGCAGCGACAGCGGAACCGGCGTTGAAGCCGAACCAGCCGATCCACAGCATGGCAGCACCGACCAGGGTGTAGCCCAGGTTGTGCGGAGCCATCGGAGTGGTTGGGTAGCCTTTACGCTTGCCCATCACGATGCAGGCAACCAGGCCAGCCACACCGGCGTTGATGTGCACCACGGTGCCGCCAGCGAAGTCCAGTACGCCCCAGTCCCACATCAGGCCACCGTTGCCGCTCCAGACCATGTGCGCGATCGGTGCGTAAACCAGGGTGAACCACACGCCCATGAAGATCAGCATCGCGGAGAACTTCATGCGCTCTGCGAAGGCGCCGACGATCAGGGCCGGGGTGATGATGGCGAAGGTCATCTGGAAGGTGACGAACACAGCTTCCGGTACCGCGTAGGTCAGGCTGGCTGGGGTTACGCCGGCGAGGAATGCCTTGGACAGGCCACCTACGAAGGAATTGAAGTTTACAACGCCCTGTTCCATGCCAGTGACGTCGAAGGTCATGCTGTAGCCGTAGACGACCCACAGAATGCTGATCAGGCCGGTGATGGCGAAACATTGCATCATCACCGAGAGGATGTTCTTGGAGCGGACCATGCCGCCGTAGAACAGCGCCAGGCCGGGGATGGTCATAAACAGAACCAATGCGGTGGCGGTCAGCATCCACGCTGTGTCACCGGCATTCAACACAACCTCGTCAGCCGCCATGGCCAAGCCTGGGGTAACGAGGGACAAAAGGGCTCCTAGCCCTGCGAGTTTACGCAGAGTCATATTGTTTTCTCCTGGGGCGTTGGGGTTCGGCGGCTTAGATTGCGTCGGTGCCGGTTTCACCGGTACGGATGCGAATTGCCTGTTCCAGATTGACCACGAAGATCTTGCCGTCACCGATCTTGCCGGTGTTGGCCGCCTTGGTGATGGCTTCGATAACGCGGTCCAGCTGATCATCAGCAATGGCCACGTCGATCTTCACCTTGGGCAGGAAGTCGACCACGTATTCGGCGCCGCGATACAACTCGGTGTGGCCTTTCTGACGACCGAAGCCTTTGACTTCAGTGACAGTGATGCCCTGCACGCCGATCTCCGATAGCGACTCGCGCACATCGTCCAGCTTGAACGGTTTGATGATGGCAGTTACTAACTTCATGAAACTCTCTCCCGTATTGGTGGACTTGCCCCAGGAAAAACGAACCCGGCCCAAGTCTAAGCGCAGTGTCTGGCTTTGTAACGCATCGAACGTCCTCAGGGAGGGCTCTCGATACAACCAATCGCTCCTGGCGAAACGACTCCCCCGCTTCGCCTTACGCAGCCGAACTGCATCGGTGCATGCGTCATAGCCCTCTAAGCAGAAACCTTGCCAGCTCGACGAAAAGCCTGAAATTCAAGGAGTTATTGCCTATACACGGCGGCATGACCAAATCGCGCAAGCGAGTCACGCGCAACAACGGTGCAGGCCGCGCAGCATCGGCGCTCCAAAAGCGTGCAAAAGCCGCTGGCCGTTAGCGTAGATGCTGCGTGGTACACTGCCC
>JBCECW010000021.1:0-1844 GCA_039207785.1 Pseudomonas sp.
CGGCTGGACCAGCCTCGGCAGCCTGATCAACCGCAGTATCTGGATGGGCGATACCTCCCAGCTCGATGCCGCGCTGACCAAGCTGCGCATCACCCGTCTGCAATACATGCTGGCCAATGGTGACGAAACCATTGCGCAAACGGTGCAGACCACCCTGGAAGACTTTGCCAAGCAGCAACAAGGCCTGCTCGCCACCTTCAAAAGCCCGGAAAACCTCAAGCTGCTTAACCAGCAGACGGCGCAGATCGACGCCTACCGCACCTCGCTGCGCGGCATGCGCGCCGGCTATGTGGCCAACACCACGGCGCGCAACGAGATGATCAGCAACGCTGAAGCGGCGCTGCAGCTGCTGGATATCCTCAAGACCGACGCCCTGCAACGCGCCAGCGATGACCCCAGCCGCCTGGACTCCTTCCAGACCATCACCCAGGCGCGCGAACAACTGCTGGTGGCGCGTTACAACGTGCGCGGCTATATCGCCACGCCCACCGCCGACACCGAGCAACTGGCGGTCAAGCAACTGGACGCCGCCCTCGCTGACCTGGACAACCTCAAGGGGCCGTTCGGGGTTAGCCATAGCAACGAGCTGCAGCAACTGGAAAGCCACCTGCAAGGCTATCGCGCCGCGCTGGGTCGCTTTAAAACCGCCACCGACACCATCGTGCAAACCCGCAAGGAGATGACCGACCAGGGCGCCGCCATCGTGACCCTTAACGACGAGTTGAAGAAAATCCAGATCAGCCGCCGCGACAGCGAAAGTGCCGAGGCCCGCCAGATGCAACTGGGCGCCACCCTGCTCGCCCTGCTCTTCGGTGTGCTGGCTGCCGTGCTGATTACCCGTCAAATCACTCGCCCGTTGGCGCAAACCCTGGCCGTGGTGCAACGCATTGCCGATGGCGACCTGACCCATAGCCTGGCCGTTACCCGCCAGGACGAACTGGGTGTGCTGCAACAAGGTATCCAGCGCATGGGCGCCACCTTGCGCGACCTGATTGGCGGTATTCGCGACGGCGTAACCCAGATCGCTGCGGCTGCCGAGCAACTGTCGGCGGTGACCGAGCAAACCAGCGCCGGGGTCAACAGCCAGAAAATCGAGACCGACCAGGTTGCCACCGCCATGCACGAGATGTCTGCCACGGTGGCCGAGGTCGCCCGCAACGCCGAAGACGCTTCGCAAGCGGCCAGCCTGGCCGACCAGGAAGCCCGTGACGGTGACCAGGTGGTGGGCGAAGCCATTGCCCAGATCGAACGCCTGGCCGAGGAAGTGGCACGCTCCACCGATGCCATGGTGGTGCTGCAACAGGAAAGCGACAAAATCGGCAGCGTGATGGACGTGATCAAGGCCGTGGCCGACCAGACCAACCTGCTGGCGCTAAACGCCGCTATCGAAGCCGCACGCGCCGGTGAAGCCGGCCGTGGCTTTGCCGTGGTGGCTGACGAAGTGCGCAGCCTGGCGCAGCGCACCCAGCAATCCACCGAAGAAATCGCCGGTTTGGTGGCGGGCTTGCAAAGCGGTTCGCAGCAAGTGGCCACGGTGATGAGCAACAGCCGCAGCCTCACCGACAGCAGCGTGCTGCTGACCCGCAAGGCCGGCACCGCGCTGGAAAGCATCACCGCCACGGTGAGCAATATCCAGTCGATGAACCAGCAGATTGCAGCGGCCGCCGAAGAGCAAAGCGCCGTGGCGGAAGAGATCAGCCGCAGCATTCTGAGTGTGCGGGATGTGTCTGAGCAGACGGCGGCGGCTAGTGAAGAGACGGCGGCATCCAGTGTTGAGCTGGCGCGGTTGGGTGGGCAGTTGCAGCAGATGGTGAGCCACTTCCGCGTCTAAACACCGTAAGCGT
>JBCECW010000021.1:1854-3179 GCA_039207785.1 Pseudomonas sp.
CCCGTAGGAGCCAGCTTGCTGGCGAAGCTTTTTAAAACGCAAAAGCTTCGCCAGCAAGCTGGCTCCTACGGGATAGGCGTATAGGTGCATAAAAAAACCGCCATGCCCTCTCGGACATGGCGGTTTTTTATTGGGCGAAGCGGCGCTTATTTACGCGCGCCACGCACCCCTTCAGCCAGTTCAGCGCACAAGCCCAGCACGCCTTTTACCGCGTCCTGCTGGCTGGCAGCGTTGGCGATATGGTCGATCAGCGCCGAGCCCACCACCACACCATCGGCCAGGCGCGCGATGGTCGCGGCGTGTTCGGCGGTGCGGATACCGAAGCCAATGCTGATCGGCAAGTCGGTGTGGCGACGCAGACGGGCCACGGCCTGTTCCACGTGCTCCAGGGTGGCGGAGCCGGCGCCAGTTACACCCGCTACCGACACGTAGTAGACAAAGCCCGAGCTGCCGTTCAGCACGGTCGGCAGGCGCTTGTCGTCGGTGGTCGGCGTGGTCAGGCGGATAAAGTCCAGGCCAGCGGCTTGTGCCGGATCAGCCAGGTCGGCGTTATGTTCCGGCGGCAGGTCGACCACGATCAAACCGTCTACGCCCGCTTCCTTGGCATCGGCGATAAATGCCGGCACGCCGTATTTGTGAATCGGGTTGAAGTAACCCATCAACACCAGCGGCGTATCGCTATTGCCGGCACGGAATTCACGAACCATCTGCAGGGTTTTTTTCAGATCCTGCTTGGCCGCCAGGGCGCGGATATTGGCCAGCTGGATCGCCGGGCCATCGGCCATCGGATCGGTAAAGGGCATGCCCAGCTCGATCACATCGGCGCCGGCAGCCGGCAGGCCTTTGAGAATTTCCAGCGAGGTGGCGTAGCCCGGGTCGCCGGCGGTGATAAAGGTCACCAGGGCAGCGCGGTTTTCTTGTTTCAGTTCGGCGAAACGGGTTTGCAAGCGGCTCATATATGTTCTTCCTGTTCGTCGAAGTGGTGCATAACGGTTTGCATATCCTTGTCGCCACGGCCGGACAGGTTCACCACCATCAGGTGGTCCTTGGGCAGGCCGGGTGCGCGTTTAAACACTTCGGCCAGGGCGTGGGCGCTTTCCAGCGCCGGGATAATGCCTTCCAGACGGCAGCATTTATGGAACGCGGCCAGGGCTTCGTTATCGGTGATCGAGGTGTATTCGACGCGGCCGATATCGTGCAACCAGGCGTGTTCCGGGCCGATGCCGGGATAGTCGAGGCCGGCGGAAATCGAGTGGGCGTCGATGATCTGGCCGTCGCCATCCTGCAGCAGGAAGGTGCGGTTGCCGTGCAGCACGCCCGGTACG
>JBCECW010000021.1:3189-15603 GCA_039207785.1 Pseudomonas sp.
GGCGGCGTGTTTGCCGGTTTCGATGCCGTGGCCGGCAGCTTCCACGCCGATGATCTGCACGCCTTTATCGTCGAGGAACGGGTGGAACAGGCCCATGGCGTTGGAACCGCCACCGATGCACGCCACCAGGGAATCCGGCAGGCGGCCTTCCTGGTCTTGCAACTGGTCGCGGGTTTCCTTGCCGATCACGGCCTGGAAGTCGCGAACCATCGCCGGGTACGGATGCGGGCCGGCTACAGTGCCGATCAGGTAGAAGGTCGAGTCGACGTTGGTCACCCAGTCGCGCAGCGCTTCGTTCATCGCGTCTTTCAGGGTGCCAGTGCCGGCAGTCACCGGAATCACAGTGGCGCCCAGCAGCTTCATACGGAAGACGTTGGCCTGCTGGCGATCGATATCGGTGGTGCCCATATAGATCACGCAATCCAGACCAAAACGCGCGGCCACGGTGGCGGTGGCCACGCCGTGCATACCGGCGCCGGTCTCGGCAATGATGCGTTTTTTGCCCATGCGCCGCGCCAGCAGGATCTGGCCGATGCAGTTGTTAATTTTGTGCGCGCCGGTGTGGTTCAGCTCTTCGCGCTTGAGGTAGATCTTGGCGCCGCCGCAGGCTTCGGTCAGGCGCTCGGCGAAATACAGCGGGCTTGGGCGGCCCACATAATCGCGCTGGAAGTAGGCCAGTTCTTTGGCGAACTCGGGGTCGGCCTTGGCTTTTTCGTACTCGGCCGCCAGGTCGTGAATCAGCGGCATCAGGGTTTCGGCAACGTACTGGCCGCCGAACGAACCGAACAGGCCGGTGGCGTCGGGGCCGGTGCGGTAGGAAGTCTGGGTCATGGTGAGCTCCTGCGGGAAGCTGGCTTTGGATGGCGTTCACTGTAGGCGCGACGTGGGCGGGAATAAAGCGATAAGATCGCCACCATCTGTTAGAAAAACTCACAGGTTGCCATGAGCAGAGACCTTCCCCCGCTAAATGCACTGCGCGCTTTCGAGGCCGCTGCACGCCTGCAAAGTATCAGCAAAGCCGCGCAGGAACTAAGCGTTACCCATGGCGCCGTCAGCCGGCAGATTCGTGCGCTTGAAGACGATTTGGGTGTGGCCCTGTTCAGCAAAGATGGGCGCGGCCTAAAACTCACAGATGCCGGCGGGCGGTTAAGGGACGCCAGCTCCGACGCCTTCGACCGTTTGCGGGTGGCCTGCGCCGAATTGAAACAGCAAACCGCCGATGCGCCCTTTGTGCTCGCCTGCCCCGGCAGCCTGCTGGCGCGCTGGTTTATTCCGCGCCTGGACCGGCTTAACCGAGCGCTGCCGGAGTTGCGTTTGCAGCTATCGGCCAGCGACGGCGAGCTCGACCCCCGCCGCGCCGGCATCGACGCCACCCTGTGGTTCGCCGAGCCGCCGTGGCCGGCGGATATGCAGGTATTCGAGCTGGCCGTGGAACGTATCGGCCCGGTGCTAAGCCCACGCTACAGCGGTTTTTCCGACCTGACTGACGCACCGCCCCAACACCTGCTAAACGAAGCCCTGCTGCACACCACCTCGCGCCCTCAAGCCTGGCCGCAATGGGCGAAAAGCCAAGGCGTCGACCGTGGGCAACTGCAGCTGGGGCAGGGCTTCGAGCACCTGTACTACTTGCTGGAAGCGGCCGTGGCCGGCCTGGGCGTGGCCATTGCGCCGCAGCAACTGGTGGCCGATGAACTGGCGGGCGGCAGGCTGGTGGCACCGTGGGGCTTTGTTGAAACCAACGCTCGGTTGGCGCTATGGGTGCCGGCACGGACCCCGTCGGCGCGGGCGGCCAAGCTGGCGCAGTGGTTGGCGGGGGAGTTGGGTCAATAGCCCGCCGTCATCCCCGCTTTCGCGGCGGTCCGCCGATGCGGGATGACAGTGTCTGCGACGGGCGAGTGGGCAAAGCAAAGCCGCCCGAAGGCGGCTTGGGGTGAAAACGCAGTGAAGCTTGCAATCGCCTCTTCTGCGCCGCTGGTTCGACCAGAAAGGGAACCGGACTCCTGCCAGCTTTCGCTGGTGTAGCGCGGGCGGGACTATAGAAGTGCGGCTGGTGCGGCCACAACCCGCGATTCAAACATTGGGATATATCCCACGCCATAAACGCCGTAGCTGGGTGGTATCGCGCGGGCAAAGATCAACAGCTGGTGCGCGGAGCACACCCTACGGAACCGAGCTGTACCTACTCGTCTCATTTACTGCGAAATCGTAGGGTGCGCTCCGCGCACCAAGCGGTGGTTCAGGCCGGATACGACCGCGGCGTATACACCCACTCCCCATCCCCAGCCTTGGCAAACCGCCGCGTGGTGCTGGAGCCAATGATCACCATGGTGCGCATATCCACTTGCTCGGGGCGTAGCTCACCGAGGGTGGTGACGGTCAGTGCCTCGGCCGGGCGGCCGATATCGCGCCCAAGCACCACCACGGTTTCCGGGCTACGTTGTTCGCGCACTACCTCCAGCGCGCGGCCCAATTGCCAGGGGCGGGCGCGGGAAATGGGGTTGTAGAAGGCCAGGGCGAGGTCGGCGAGGGTGGCGTGTTTAAGCCGTAGCTCAATCACCTCCCAGGGCTTGAGGTTGTCGGAAAGCGAGATCATGCAGAAGTCGTGGCCCAGCGGTGCGCCGGCCTTGGCAGCGGTGGCCAGCGAGGCGGAGATGCCGGGCAACACCTGCAGTTCCACGCTGTGCCAGTGCGGGTCGCTGCTGGCTTCCAGGGCTTCGAGTACGGCGGCGGCCATGGCGAATACGCCGGGGTCGCCCGAGGACACCACCACCACGCGCCGGCCACTGGCGGCCAGCTCGAAGGCGTGGCGTGAGCGCGCCAGTTCTTCGCGGTTGTCGCTGTTGTGTAGCACCTGGTCGGGGCGGAACGGGCCGGCCATGGTCACGTAGGTTTCGTAGCCCAGTACATCCTCGGCTTCGTGCAGCGCCTGCCTGACCGCCGGGGCGGTGAACTCGGCGGCGCCAGGACCCAGGCCGATCACGGTAAGCCGGCCACGGGGCTGGCCCAGGCTGTGGATAACCACCGGCTCGGCCGCAATGGCCAGTTCCAGGCCTTCGCTTTGCAGGCGCTGATGGGCGAAGGGCAGCGCGGCTTCGTCACTAAACCGCAGCGGCACGCCGAGCTGTTCGGCGGTGGCGTGCAAAGCGCTGTCGGCCATACGTGCGCGCGGGTACAGCAGGCAGGCGAGGGCGTGGGGGCTGATGCCGGCGGCGCTCAGGCTGAGTTGAATGCGCTCGGCGTCGGAAGGTGGATTGATCAGTACCACGCTGCGCGGATGGATCAGCAATTCATCGGCGCTGCCGCTGGCATCGGTGCTGATACGAATACGCAGCCGGGCATCGGCGGCCAGCGGCAGGCGGGCTGTTTCCAGCCACGGCGCATCGCCCTCGATACGCACCTGCTCACCGCCGAGCAAGGAAGAGACAAAACGTTTGCCCTGCTCGATATCGCCCAGCACATAACCGCTGGGTGGGTTGAGTACGCAGGTGTCAAAGCGCAGTTCGCCGCTGGTGGTGATGGCGGGTGGTACATCCAGCGCGGCGGCGATTTCGCGCGCCAGTACGTTAACCCCGGCCAGGCCGCCGAGCAGCGGCACCACGGCGCTGCCGTCTTCGGCCACGGCCAGTACCGGCGGCTCGGCGCCTTTGCTGGCCAGCAGCGGGGCCAGGCAGCGAATGACGATGCCAGCGGCGCACAGGGCGATGATCGGGCGGTTGCTCTGGTACAGCTCGCGCAGTTGCTGGCCGAAGTCGTTGTAGCTGAGGTCGGCGGTGACTCGCTCATTCAGGCCGTACACCTGGGCGCCAGGGTAAAGCGTCTGGATTCGCCGCGCCGTGGCGAGGGCGCCGGTGCCGAGGATGATGATGGCGGGGGACATGGAGGCTCCGAAGGTGTTGGACTCCCCTCTCCCGCATGCGGGAGAGGGGCTGGGGGTGAGGGCAGCGGCGGGCACCGTGGTCAGTGCCAACACCGCACCCCCTCACCCTAACCCTCTCCCCCTAAGGGGCGAGGGGACTGGATTTTCGTTGGCTGGAGAATCGGCGTTTACCTCACGCCTGCCATTTCTCGCCCGGCACGATAATCAAGGAAAAATACGGCGAGGCCATGGGGTCTACGTCCGCCAACGGCACAATCCGCTGGTTTTCCATGGTGGCGCGCTCCACGTATTTCGCGCGCTCGGCCAACCCCAACTCTTCCAGCACACCGCGCACCTTGTCGAAGTTGCGCCCCAGCTTCATCACCACCGCGGCATCGGTGGCGGCCAGGCGTTGCTTGAGTTCGTCAGCCGGCAGCACGCCGCTCAGCACCGCCAGACTCTGGTTGCGGTACACCAGCGGAATGCCCAGCACCGATGCGCCGCCCAGCATCGAGCACACACCTGGCACCACTTCGGCCGGGTAACGGCTGGCCAGGCGGTCATGCAGGTACATATACGAGCCATAGAAAAACGGGTCGCCTTCACAGATCACCGCCACGTCGCGCCCGGCTTCCAGGTGCTCGGCAATCTGCTCGGCACAGGTGTCGTAGAAGTCGCTGATGATGGCTTCGTAGCTTAGCGGCGGCGCGAGCTTTTCCGTGGTCACCGGGTAGACCATCGGCAAGCGCTGTTGGGTATCGCTGAGGTGCCCGGCGATGATGCCAAAGGCGTTGCCATGCCCACCGGCGGCGACTTTGGCCTTGGCCACAAAGTAACCAATCACCGGCGCCGCTTGCAGCAGGCGCAGGGCTTTAAGGGTGATCAGCTCCGGGTCGCCGGGGCCGACGCCAATGCCGAGCAAACGTCCTTTTGCAGTCATTACTCCACCTCCGTGGCCAGGGCATTGACGGCGGCGGCGGCCATGGCGCTGCCACCGCGGCGACCGCGCACGATCACATAGGGCACGCCACGGCTGTCGGCGGCGAGCAGGTCTTTGGATTCGGCGGCGCCGACAAACCCCACTGGAAAACCAAGGATCAGCGCCGGTTTGGGCGCGCCGGCATCGATCATTTCCAGCAGGTAGAAGAGGGCGGTGGGCGCATTGCCAATTACCACCACGGCGCCTTCCAGATGCTCGCGCCAATGCTCAAGGGCCACGGCCGAGCGGGTGTTGCCCAGCTCACGGGCCAGGTCGGGCACGCCGTCGTTGGTCAGGGTGCAGATCACCGGGTTATTGGCCGGCAGGCGGGCGCGGGTGATGCCGTGGGCAACCATATTCGCGTCGCACAGAATCGGCGCGCCAGCGGCCAGCGCGGCACGCCCGGCGCTGCCGGCACCGGGGGAGAAGCGCAGGTCTTGCACCACATCGACCATGCCGCAGGCGTGAATCACCCGTACGGCGAGTTTTTCCAGGTCGGCGGGAATGCCGCTCAGGTCGGCTTCGGCACGGATGATGGAAAACGAGTGACGGTAGATTTCCTGGCCATCGCGGATGTACTCAAGCATCAAGGGGCTTCCAAAAGGTCGGGCGGCGCGGCCAGGGTATCGGCGGCCTCGCTAAGGGTCAGGTTACGCGCCAGCACGCGGCCAAAACCGGCGGCACTGCTGTCACGTTGATAGAGGTCGTAACGGCCGGCGGCTACCGCCAGCAGGGTATGTGGCGCCACATGGGCGGCGGCGCAGGAGCGGCTGCAGGCACTTAAGTGCACCTGCTCGACCGAGCCACGGCCGGAGAGCAGATCAGCCAGCAGCAGGGCATCGGCTTTGCTCGCGGAAAGGCCTTTGCTGCAATCGCTGGAGCCGCTGCAGGCAACGATACGGGCCAGCGGCGTGGTGCTGTCGGTGAGCAAATCCAGCGCCTTCAGCCGGGCAACCAGGTCGGGTGATGTTTCGACTGGCATATCGCGCAGCAGCAGGCTTTGCCAGGGGGTGAAATACAAGGCGTCGCTGGCCAGGTGGGCAACGCTCGCCAGTTGCGCGGCGCTGATGCGGCCTAGCACGGGGGCCGCGCCGATATACACCAGCCCCGCCTGGCGCTGGGCATGGATACCCAGATGCGCCCAGGGTTGGCTAGGGGCGCGGCGCCAGGCGCTGACATCGTGCTGCAAGGTGACGGGCAGGGCAGCGAGAAAATCTCGGACGGGCATCTGTGCCAACAGGTGACGCATACGCGTGTGCTCACTGCTGGCATGCTGCAAAAACAGCTCAAGGCAGGCCTGTACCAGCGCCGGCACCTGGGCGCTGGTTACTATCCCCAGGGCCTCGCCGGGGCAGCTCGCCAGGCCGAAGGCGAAACGTTGGTTATCGACCGCGCTCAGCCATAAATCATGGTGGTGTTCGAGCATTGCCAGGGCTTCACCGCCGTCCAGTTGCAGGGCGAATTTGGCCGAGAGCTGGTGCAGGCCGGGCTGGCTTTCCAGCAATGTCAAAAGTTGCTCGGCGAGGGGGCGCACGTCCTGCAGCTGCTGAGCATCCACACCGGCGGTGGGGCTGAGCATCAGGTTGCGTACATCGTCGGCGGCAGAATTATTCGGGCCCAGTTCGGCGGCCAGCAGGGCATCGATCAGTGCTTGCTCTTCACCGGCACGCACGCCACGAATTTGCAGATTGGCGCGGTTGGTAATTTCCAGCACACCGCTGGCATGGCGCTCGGCGGCGGCGCTGATGGCCAAGGCTTGTGCCACCGTTACGCGGCCGCCCGGCAATTTGATCCGGCAGATACCGCCATCACGCGCCTGCACAATGCGCAGCAAACCCGGGCACGCGGTATGGCGTGGCAGGGGGGCAGTGGGCAGGGGCTGGCTATCGTTCAAAAAGGTCACCGGTTCGCCGTGGCTGGCTGTGGGTGCCGGCGAACGCGCTATTATGCCCGCTTTGCCCGACCCCAGGAAAAGCCTGCTGGTCGGCTGCTTTGAAGGAGTGCCCATGGCGGCGTGGCTCACAGTGGTGGGAATTGGCGAAGACGGTTACAGCGGCCTGGGCAAGCCCGCGCGTCGCGCCTTGCTGGATGCCCGCTTGATTGTAGGCAGCCCACGCCAATTGGAGCTGCTGCCCCATTGCCTGAGTGCCGAGCGCCAGCTGTGGCCAAGCCCCTTTAGCCTCGGCCCGGTGCTGGCCGCGCGCGGCACCCCGGTATGTGTATTGGCCAGCGGCGATCCCATGCTGTTTGGCGTCGGTGCCAGCCTGGCGCGGCAGGTGCCCGCCGACGAGATGCAGGTGTTTCCCGCGCCGTCGTCCTTCTCCCTGGCAGCTGCCCAGCTGGGTTGGGCATTGCAGGAGGTCTGCTGTCTTTCCGTAGTAGCCCGGCCCTTGGCGGCCTTGCACTGCCATATCCACCCTGGCGAACGTTTGCTGGTGCTCAGCAACGACGGCAGCAGCCCGGCGGCCATTGCCCAGTTACTGGTAGACCGTGGTTTTGGCGGCAGTCGCTTGCGGGTGCTGGAGCATTTGGGCGGACCATTGCAGCGTGCCGTGGATGGCACGGCCAACGCCTGGGCGCTGCCCGAAGTCGCGGCGCTGAATGTGCTGGCCATCGACTGCGTGGCCGATAGCGATGCGCGCACCTTGCCGCTGACACCGGGCCTGCCAGACAACGCCTTTGCCCACGACGGCCAACTGACCAAACGCGATGTGCGCGCCATTACCCTGGCCCGCCTGGCACCGCTGCCCGGCGAATTGCTCTGGGATGTGGGCGCTGGCTGCGGCTCTATCGGTATCGAATGGATGCGCGCCCACCCCAGTTGCCGCGCAATTGCCGTCGAAGCCAATGCCGAACGCCAGGGTTTGATCGGCCAGAACCGCGACGCCCTTGGCGTGCCCGGTCTGCAATTGATCGCCGGCAGCGCGCCCGAAGCCCTGCAAGGTTTGCCACAGGCCGATGCGATTTTTATTGGCGGCGGCGTCACCATCCCCGGTGTGCTGGAACACTGCTGGGCCAGCCTGCGATCCGGCGGGCGCCTGGTAGCCAATGCCGTCACCCTGCAAAGCGAAGCCACGTTGGTGAACTGGCGTGAACAACACGGCGGCGAGCTGACGCGCATCAGCGTGGCGCAGGCGCTACCGTTAGGCGAGTTCGATACCTGGCGCGCGGCGCTGCCCATCACCTTGTTGCACGCGGTAAAACCCTGACCCATGCGCGACGAAACCCCCGAACAACCCGCGCCGCTGCGTAGCGGCTACACCACCGGCAGCTGCGTGACCGCCACCAGCCTGGCGGCGGCGCGGCTATTGCTCGCGGGGACGGTGAGCGATGCAGTGGAAATCGTGCTGCCCAAGGGCCGCGAAGTGCTGATGCGCCTGGAGTTTTGCCGGCGCTACGAGGACGGCGCCGAGGCCGGCACCTTGAAGGATGCCGGCGATGACCCGGACGTCACCCACGGCGCGCTGGTGTTTGCCCGCGTGCGTTTGCGCGCCGAGCCGGGCGTGGCGTTTTTTGCCGGCCCAGGCGTTGGCACCGTGACCAAGCCCGGCCTGACCCTGCCGGTGGGCGAGCCGGCGACCAATCCGGTGCCGCGACAGATGATCACCGGCCACTTGCTGACGTTGGCCGGCGAGCACGGTTATACCGGCGGCTTCGAAGTTACTGCCTGCGTGGAAAACGGTGAGGCGCTGGCGCTAAAAACCATGAACCCGCGCCTGGGCATTTTGGGCGGCCTGTCGATTCTGGGCACCAGTGGCATCGTGCGGCCGTTTTCCTGCGCGGCCTATATCGCCTCCATTCACCAGGGTATCGACGTGGCCAAGGCCAACGGCTTTACCCACCTGGCCGCCTGCACCGGCAATGCCAGCGAAGACTGCATGCGCCGGCACTACCAACTGGAAGAAACCGCGCTGGTGGAAATGGGTGATTTTGTCGGCGCCGTGCTCAAGCATCTGCGCGTGGCGCCCGTGGCCAAAATGAGCCTGTGCGGTGGCTTCGGCAAAATCAGCAAGCTGGCCGCTGGGCATATGGATTTGCATAGCCGCCATTCGAGTATCGACTTGCCGCAGCTCGCCACCTGGGCCGCCGCCATAGGTGCCAGCGCCGAGCTGCAACAGGCGATTGTCGCCAGCAATACCAGCCAGCAAGCCCTGGCGTTGGCCAGCGCCGAGGGCATCGCCTTGGGCGATGCGGTATGCGCCCATGCCCTGGCGTTTGCCCGCAGCATCGTGCCCGCCGAGGTGGAGCTGGAGGTATTTGCCATCGACCGTCAGGGCGGCATCGTTGGTTATGCGGGGGCAGGGCAGTGAGGCCCAAGGTATTGCTGCTCGGCGGCGTAAGTGAAGCGCTGGCGCTGGCGCGGCACCTGCAGCCTGGGGATATCTATAGCCTCGCCGGCCTTGGCCGTGTGCCGGAAGATTTGCCCTGCGTGGTACGTGTAGGCGGCTTTGGTGGAGCCGAGGGATTGGCACGGTTTATCGCCGAAAACGAAGTGGAGTTGCTGGTGGATGCCACCCACCCCTATGCCGCGCAAATCAGTGCCAATGCGGCGCGTGCCGCCGCGCTGGCCCAGGTGCCCTGCTGGGCATTGCGCCGGCCAGGCTGGCAGGCGCAGGCCGGGGATGATTGGCGTGAGGTGGCGGATTGGGCGGCACTTATCCACAGCCTGGAAGCATTTCAGCGGCCGCTGTTTACCCTGGGGCGCGAGCCGTTGGAGCACCTCGGCGAAATACCTGAACACCAGCATTGGACGGTGCGGTGTCTGCAAGGACAAGACGCTACGCCGCGTGCAGAAATCATCGGCGCGCGGGGGCCGTTTACCTTGGAGAGTGAGCGTGAGCTGTTTGCGCGGTTGCGTTGTGATGTGGTGATCAGCAAGAACAGTGGCAGTGTCGCCACTGAGCCCAAGTTGCAAGTGGCGCGCGAATTGGGTCTGCCGGTGTTGATATTGCGCCGTCCGCCGTTGCCGGTTGTGGATCGGCAATTCTCCGATATTGACGCATTATTGAGCGCGCTCCGGGCGGTTCCCCGCCGCCCACTGGACGTATGAACGGCTGGCGCAGTGCCTACGGCCCAAACGCGTCTGATGTAACGCATCGACTGTTCCGCAATGGCCGTGCTGCCGGGTATGCGCGTCAGATTCGCGTTGGTTATTTCCTGCTCAGGTAGGGCTTCGATCCAGCGCTAATGTGGGGCGCCACTGATTTTCTTAACGGGTGAAAAAACGGCGTTTCTCGCGCATACAGTGGGTACCTCTTCAACAAAAGAGGTGAGCAAAATGAAACCGCTAATCCGTACGCCGTTGCTCGTTGCACCTTTGTTGGCTTTGGCCATCGGCAGTCCTGCCCAAGCCCAGAGCATCACTGTCAGTCACCAACTGCTGGGCCAGGCAATCGCTCTGCAGTTCATCGCCGCTCTGGCAAAGTCGCCAGCCAGCTGTTCTACGCTGCGCTTGAACCCCGCCAGTGGTACCAACGTGGCGTTTATAAACACCCAGGTAAGCCTGGCTTACAGCAGCCAACAGGCCGGGCTGTGCGGTGCTATCGCCCTGGTGGATGCCAATGGCAATCCTGTTGCCACCACTCAGGTGTATCGCAGTGAATGGGCTAACGCACTGGGCGGGGTGGCTGGCGCGGTGACGGTTGAGCCGCTGGGTAATCTGTTACCTGGCACCACCTACCGGGTCATGGCGGCCGGGGCTGTAGTCGGCAGCTTCAGTACCGCGCAAATGCCAATCCCGCGTGGCGTAACTACTCAGGTAGTGGACCAGACGGTGAAGTTTGAAGGGCTGCCGCAGTCGGCGCTTATTCCGGTTGCGGCAATCAACGACCTGTTACACACCTTCCTAAGCAGCTCGTTGCACAACCCCGCCGTGGAAAAAACGGCTTATGCCTTGATCAGCAAGGAAGTGCCCCACCTGGCCAGCCCGCATGCGCGCTACAACGCGCGGGTGAAGAAGGTGGCTTATACCTCCACCGACGCCAAGGGGCTGCCCATTGTGTTGAGCGGGTTGCTGGTTTATCCGGAAAATCCCGACGGCAGCCCTTTTGATTTTTCCAAGGCCGGCATGGTGTTGGGCGAACACGGCGCAGGGGACTCGAGCAAGCCGGCCGTGTCATCGGCGTCAACGCCGGACCTGATTTTCGGTTTGCTGGCTGCAGGTAAGGGGCATGTGTTTTTTGCCCCAGATCTGATCGGCTTTGGAGCCACCGCGACCCTACCGCAGTCCTACCTGGTGACTCAGGACACCGCCACCGCTAGCCAAGACTTGCTGCTTGCCGTACGCGGTTACATCAACAGCCGGTTTGCCAACACCCCATTGGGCCGCGATTTGCTGATTGTCGGCGGCTCTCAGGGTGGTTTCTCGGCCGTTGCTGTAATGCCCTATCTGGCTCGCTTGGCGGATATCAAAGGGGTATATGCCGGAGAGGGGCCTTACAACATCCAACAGGTGATGGCGTCTTCGATCAAGGTGATTGCAGGGCAGCCCCGTGATGCTTACAGCAAGTATGAAGACCTGAGCTTTATACCCAGCCACCTGCAGGCGCTATTGGATAGCTACCGGGCGTATCAGGGGTTCAGTTTTAACGAGCCGGATATCTTTACTGGCGAGGCGCTGAACCCCACATTTTTGCGGGATTTTGCCGCCGGCAAATACGCCCTTATGCGCATGCACATGGGGCTTAACAGCCTGATAGATAACAAGGTGGTGTACAACGCACCGACCGCCAAGGTGGTGCTGTTTCACTACAGCAAGGACAGCCTGGTGCCGGCGCAAAATACCGAGGCACTGCTGGCGTATCTCAAAAATGGTACCCACCAGCTGGCGAGTGTGAGCCGCGGAGATTGCAAGGAGACATCGCTGTTCACCCGACTGTTCCTGAGCTTTAGCCATTCCAAGGAGAAAACCCACGTGGTGTGCGGTGCGTATTTGCTGGACGGTGCGGTCGGCGCGTTCTAGTCGAGGTTGGCGGCGCGATAGATCAAGATAAACGGCCCCTCTCCCCAACCCTCTCCCGTAAACGGGAGAGGGGGCTGGCCGCGTGCGGTCGCGGGCCATAAGTCACCCCTCTACCGCTAAGGCGGCCGGCTAGGTGGAGAGGGGCCGGGGGTGAGGGCCGGGGGTCAACCCTCGCTATAGAAAACCTCATCCTTGTACGGATACCACCACTCGTGAATCTGCGGCTGGTGGTCGATGATCACCATCTTCGCGCGGCGGAAGGCGTCCAGGCCCTGGCGGCCGAGTTCGCGACCCATGCCGGACATTTTCCAGCCGCCAAAGGGCAGGGCGTCGTTGTCGATCAGCGGGTTGTTCACCCACACCATGCCGGCTTCCAAACGGTCGGCGGCTTCCATGGCTTCAGCCAGATCGGTGGAGAACAACGAGGCACCCAACCCAAAGTGGCTGTCGTTGGCCAGGCGAATGGCTTCGTCGAAGTCGGCCACTTTGCAGATCGCGGCCACCGGGCCAAAGCATTCTTCATGGAGGATATCCATGGCCTGGGTCACGCCGGTGAGGATGGTCGGTTCGTAGTACCAGCCCACCGGTTGGCTCGGCGGAATACGCCCACCGCAGACC
>JBCECW010000022.1:0-556 GCA_039207785.1 Pseudomonas sp.
GTGATGAAGTCCGCGTAGGACACCAGCCAACGTTCGTGATTTTCGTGTTCTTCCTGATGCCGCCGACGGGCCATATTCAGCCGAACCTTTAGTCCATGAAGCCTTGCAGCTTAAGCTCGATCGAGCGCGGGTTTTCCCCTTCGGCGATGGAGAGGATGCCTTCGAGCAACATTTCCCGGTAACGCGACTGGCGCATGGCAATGGCTTTGAGCTTGTTACCGATGGGCAACAGCAACAGGTTGGCAAAGGCCACGCCGTAAATGGTGGCGACAAAGGCCACGGCAATACCGCTACCGAGCATGCTGGGGTCGGCCAGGTTACCCATCACATGGATCAGGCCCATTACCGCGCCGATGATGCCGATGGTGGGCGAATAGCCGCCCATGCTGTCGAACACCTTGGCGGCCTGGATATCGCGGCCTTCCTGGGTATACAGGTCCACTTCGAGAATGCTGCGAATGGCCTCGGGCTCCGCGCCATCGACCAGCAACTGCAAGCCTTTGCGCGCATAGGCGTCGGGCTCTTCGTCGGCGACCCACACGATCTTGGGCCCGCC
>JBCECW010000022.1:566-1473 GCA_039207785.1 Pseudomonas sp.
CATAGGCGTCGGGCTCGACGTCCGCCGCCGCTTCCAGGCCCAGCAGGCCTTCCTTGCGCGCGGTCTGGCTCCAGCCCACCACGCGATTGATACCGCCAGCCAGGTCAATGCGTGGCGGAAAGACAATCCAGCGCACGGTGGTCAGCGAGCGTTTGAACACCGCCATCGGGGTTTGCAGAAAGGCCGCCCCCAGGGTGCCGCCCACCACGATCAGGAATGCCGGGCCATTGATCAGCGCACCGACGTGGCCGCCTTCCAGGTAGTTGCCCCCCAGAATGGCAACGAACGCCAGGATCACGCCGATAAGGCTGAGTACATCCATCAGACACAGGCCTCCACCAGGTGCCGACCGATGTCATCGAGGCTATAGACCGCGTCCGCCAGGTTGGCTTTGACGATGGCCATGGGCATGCCGTAGATCACGCAGCTGGCCTCGTCCTGGGCCCACACCTGGCTGCCGCCCTGCTTGAGCAGGCGCGCGCCTTCACGGCCATCGGCGCCCATGCCGGTAAGGACCACGGCCAGCACCTTGTCGCCGTAGGCTTTGGACGCGGAGCCAAAGGTGATGTCCACGCACGGGCGATAGTTGAGGCGCTCATCGCCGGGGAGGATTTTTACCGTGCCACGGCCATCCACCATCATCTGCTTGCCGCCGGGCGCCAGCAGGGCCAGGCCGGGGCGCAGCTGGTCGCCGTCTTCGGCTTCCTTGACGCTGATGCGGCAGAGCTTGTCCAGACGCTCGGCAAAGGCCTTGGTAAAGGCCGCCGGCATATGCTGAATCAGCACGATGGGCGCAGGAAAATTGACTGGCAGTTGGGTCAGCACGCGTTGCAGGGCAACCGGGCCCCCCGTCGATGTACCAATGGCCAGCAGCTTGTAGGCCTTGCGCTTGGGCGTGGCGCTGGAG
>JBCECW010000022.1:1483-3779 GCA_039207785.1 Pseudomonas sp.
CACCTCGGGGCTCGCCAGCGGGTTGGCAGTCATGCGCTGGAGGACGCAGCCGGCGCGGCATGGGCTGGCGCCGGGGCAGCAGCTGGTCGTGGTGCAGGTGCGGCCGGGCGCGCAGCCGGGGCCGGGCTAGGCGCATGGCTGGCGGCCGGCGTTGCAGCCGGTGCAGGCGTCGGCGCCGGACTGGAGAAACTGCTGAAGCGACGGTTGGCGCGGGAGATGCTGTGGACCTTCTCGCACAGCAACTGCTTGACCTTGTCGGGGTTGCGCGAAATGTCTTCGAAGTTCTTCGGCAGGAAATCCACCGCACCGGCATCCAGCGCATCAAGGGTGACGCGCGCGCCTTCGTGGGTCAGCGAACTGAACATCAGAACCGGGGTGGGACAACGCTGCATGATGTGACGCACGGCAGTGATGCCATCCATCATCGGCATTTCGTAGTCCATGGTGATCACGTCAGGCTTGAGGGCCAGGGCCTGATCAATGGCTTCGCGACCATTGGTGGCAGTGCCGACGACCTGGATATTCGAGTCGGCGGAGAGAATCTCCGAGACACGCCGGCGGAAAAAGCCGGAATCGTCCACTACCAGAACCTTAACTGCCATAACCGCTCCTATGTACCCGCCCGAGGCCCCGTCTGGGCCATCGTGCCTGGTGCTGCGCAAAGCAGGCGAAGCGTTTATCTACGCCGGGTAAAGGCCACGCCTCCTGCTTTGATGCTGGGTAACACGCCGTAATCAGATACGGCGTGCGTAACGCTTGAGCATGCTCGGCACATCCAGGATCAAGGCAATACGCCCGTCACCGGTGATAGTGGCCCCGGACATGCCCGGGGTGCCTTGCAGCATTTTGCCCAGCGGCTTGATTACCACCTCTTCCTGGCCCACCAGTTGATCGACGACAAAGCCGATCCGTTGGGTGCCCACGGACAGAATCACCACATGGCCTTCGTGCTGTTCCTCGTGTTGCGCGCTGCTGATCAGCCAGCGCTTGAGGTAGAACAGCGGCAGCGCCTTGTCGCGCACGATCACCACTTCCTGGCCGTCGACCACGTTGGTACGCGACAGGTCCAGGTGGAAGATTTCGTTGACGTTCACCAGCGGGAAGGCAAAGGCCTGGTTGCCGAGCATCACCATCAGGGTCGGCATGATCGCCAGGGTCAGCGGCACCTTGATCACGATCTTGGTGCCCTGGCCCTTGGCCGAGTAGATATTGATGATGCCGTTGAGCTGGGAAATCTTGGTTTTCACCACGTCCATGCCCACGCCGCGGCCGGACACATCGGAGATCTCGGTCTTGGTCGAGAAGCCCGGGGCAAAAATCAGGTTGTAGCATTCGGCTTCGCTGAGACGGTCGGCGGCGTCTTTGTCCAGCACGCCCTTCTCCACCGCCTTGGCGCGCAGCACGTCGGGGTCCATGCCGTTACCGTCGTCGGAAATCGACAGCAGGATATGGTCGCCCTCTTGCTGCGCCGACAGCACGATCTTGCCGCCACGGCTCTTGCCGGCAGCTTCGCGTTTTTCCGGCGACTCGATACCGTGGTCCACCGAGTTGCGCACCAAGTGCACCAACGGGTCGGCCAGGGCTTCCACCAGGTTCTTGTCGAGGTCGGTTTCTTCCCCCACCAGTTCCAGGTTGATTTCTTTTTTCAGGCTGCGTGCCAGGTCGCGAACCAGACGCGGGAAGCGGCCGAAGACTTTCTTGATCGGCTGCATGCGGGTTTTCATCACCGCGGTCTGCAGATCGGCCGTTACCACGTCGAGGTTGGACACGGCCTTGGACATGTTCTCGTCGCCGCTGTTGAGGCCCAGGCGCACCAGACGGTTACGCACCAGCACCAGCTCGCCGACCATGTTCATGATCTCGTCCAGGCGCGCGGTATCGACCCGTACGGTGGTTTCCGCCTCGGTGGCCGGACCGGCTTTATCAGCAGCGGCTGCCGGCGCAGGCGCCGGGGCAGGTGCGGCCGGTTTGGCGGCAGCGGGCTTGGCCGGCTCGGCTTTTGCCGCGGGCTTGGCAGCCGGGGCGGCCGGCGCAGCAGGCTTGGCGGGCGCAGCAGCGGCTGCCGGCAACGGCGCCTGTGCCGACGGTTCGACAAACTTGCCCTGGCCATGCAGCTGGTCCAGCAAGGCTTCGAATTCGTCGTCGGTGATGTTATCGCTGTCGCCGCTGGCGACCGGTGCGGCAGCAGCTACCGGAGCCGCTACTGGCGCCGGGGCGGGAGCAGCGCCGGACTCGGCGAACTTGCCCTTGCCGTGCAGTTGATCGAGCAGCGCTTCGAATTCGTCGTCGGTGATTT
>JBCECW010000022.1:3789-5203 GCA_039207785.1 Pseudomonas sp.
CCACAGCTTTATTGTATCGATGGGGCGAACTGCCGAAATGGCGGCGACGTGCAATGCCGCCTGATCGCCGCACCCGACGATGGCCAAGCTTCGCGAATCTCCTCGAGCCAGCGCGCGCGTTGCCACTGCGCTTGCCGCCGCAACGGGGGCAGACGCCGGGGCAGCGGCTTCGGCAGTGGCGAACTGGCCCTTGCCATGCAACTGATCGAGCAGCGACTCGAATTCGTCGTCGGTAATTTCATCGCTGCTGCTGGCAGCGACCGGGGCCTTGGGTTCGTCGTGCAGGACATCGAGCAACTGCTCGAACTCGCTGTCGGTGATATCGCCGGAGGCCGCTGCGGGCGCCTCTACGGCTTCGGGTTCAGGCTCAGGTTCTGGCTCTGCTTCGGCGGCAACCGGCTCGGCAGCGGCGCCAGCCAGTTCTTCGGCGCTCTGCGGCTCGGCCAGGCGCGACAAGGCGGCCAACAGCTCCGGCGAGGCCGGGGTTGGCGAGGTGCGTTCACGCACTTCGGAAAACATGCCGTTAACGGCGTCCAACGCTTCGAGGACAACGTCCATCAGCTCCGAATCAACGCGCCGCTCACCCTTGCGCAGGATGTCGAACACGTTTTCGGCGATATGGCAGCATTCCACCAGTTCATTGAGCTGGAGAAACCCGGCCCCACCCTTGACGGTATGGAAGCCACGGAAAATCGCATTCAGCAGGTTGGAGTCATCCGGGCGGCTTTCCAGCTCGACCAGTTGTTCCGATAACTGCTCAAGAATTTCGCCGGCCTCTACCAGGAAGTCCTGGAGGATTTCTTCATCGGCGCCGAAGCTCATTGGTGTGCTCCTAGGATCTGTTTACGTTTCGTCACGAGCCGCATTGCTGCATCAAATCCTAGAACCCCAGGCTGGATAGCAGATCGTCTACATCGTCCTGATTGGAGGCGACGTCTTCACGCTTATCGGCATGAATCTGCGGACCTTCACCACGGGAAGGTTCTTTTTGTAGTTCTTGCTCGGCACGCAGCACGGAATGGTCGTGTTCAATGCCGGCGAAACGGTCGACCTGGCTGGCCATCAGCACCAGTTTCAGCAGATTGGCTTCGACTTCGGTCACCAGCTGCGTAACGCGTTTGATCACCTGGCCGGTGAGGTCCTGGTAGTCCTGCGCCAGCAGAATGTCGTTGAGGTGGCCCGACAGCTTGCCGCTATCGCGCTCGCTGCGTGCCAGGAACAACTCGATACGCTTGGCCAGCTCGCGGAACGCCTCGGCGCCCAGCTCACGGCGCATAAAGCGGCCCCAGTCAGCGCTCAGTGCGGTGGCTTCGTCGTGCAGGTCGTTGACCAGCGGCGCGCTCTGCTCCACCAGATCCATGGTGCGATTGGCCGCTTTCTCGGTCATCGTCACGACATAGTTCAGGCGTTCGGT
>JBCECW010000022.1:5213-13627 GCA_039207785.1 Pseudomonas sp.
TGTGGTACGCGCGGGTCGAGCTGGAAATTGACGATGGCGTTATGCAGCTCGCGCGTCAGTTTGCCGACTTCGTGGTAAAGACCACGGTCACGAACCTTGTTGAGTTCGTGGATAAGCTGCACCGCGTCGCCAAAATTACCTTTCTCAAGGCTCTCAACGAGCTCACGGGCATTGTTTTTCAGGGTCGACTCGAGGTCGCCCATAGGTAGATCGTCGTGCGCCATAAAGCCCCCACGGCCGGGATCAGCCGTTAACACGCTCGAAGATTTTTTCGATCTTCTCTTTCAAAACCTGAGCTGTGAACGGTTTGACTACATAACCATTCACCCCGGCCTGCGCGGCTTCGATAATCTGATCGCGCTTGGCTTCGGCAGTCACCATCAATACCGGCAACTGCTTGAGGCGGTCATCGGCACGCACGGCGCGCAAGAGGTCGATACCGGTCATACCCGGCATGTTCCAGTCGGTTACGAGAAAGTCGAAGCTGCCGCTTTGCAGCATGGGTAGAGCGGTGGTTCCGTCATCGGCCTCAGCGGTGTTGGTGAATCCCAAGTCACGCAAGAGGTTCTTGATGATCCGTCGCATCGTTGAGAAGTCGTCAACGATGAGGATTTTCATGTTTTTGTCCAAGTCGACCTCCGTACAGTCCTAAACGCACCCAGCACCTGGATGCGCGTTGAATCGAGAAACTGGCAGTACCGCTCAGCTAACTGGCGCGCCACTCGCTCAAGCGTGCACGCAAACGAGCGGCACACTGGCTATGCAACTGGCTGACCCGCGATTCGCTGACCCCCAGCACTTCACCAATTTCCTTGAGATTCAGTTCTTCGTCGTAATACAGCGACAACACCAACTGCTCGCGCTCCGGCAGCCCGGAAATGGCCGCTGCCAATGCCGATTGGAAACGTTCATCTTCCAGATCGCGCGAAGGCTCGAAGTGGGTAATGCCAGCGTCTTCACGCAGCCCCGTGTGTTCGCCGTCCTGAAGAAGGTCGTCGAAACTGAACAAGCGACTGCCCAAAGTGTCGCCAAGAATGCCGTAGTAATCCTCGAGACTCAATTGAAGTTCGGCCGCAACTTCTTGATCTTTAGCGTCTCTGCCCGTTCTGGCTTCAATTTTTCGGATTGCGTCACTGACCATCCGACTGTTGCGATGCACCGAACGGGGAGCCCAGTCGCCCTTGCGCACTTCATCCAGCATAGATCCGCGGATGCGAATGCCGGCAAAAGTTTCAAAACTGGCGCCTTTGCTTGAGTCGTATTTTTTCGAGGCTTCGAGCAGGCCGATCATGCCGGCCTGGATCAGATCTTCCACCTGCACACTGGCCGGCAGACGAGCCAGCAAGTGGTAGGCGATGCGTTTGACCAGTGGGGCGTAACGCTCGATCAACTGGTGCTGGGAGTCCTGCGCCTGTGCCTTGCTATACATACGGAGCCCATTGCCTGATGTCATACGGCCGTATCAGCTAGGGGTTGCTGTACCAGACGCTCCACGAAGAACTCCAGGTGCCCACGTGGGTTGGCTGGTAACGGCCAGGTATCGACCTTCTGTGCGATGGCTTTGAACGCCAGGGCGCACTTGGAACGCGGGAAGGCCTCATAAACTGCACGCTGCTTCTGCACCGCCTTGCGTACCGATTCGTCGTAAGGCACAGCACCGACGTACTGCAGGGCGACATCGAGAAAACGGTCAGTCACCTTGGTCAGCTTAGCAAACAGGTTGCGACCCTCTTGCGGGCTGTGGGCCATATTGGCCAGCACGCGGAAACGGCTCATGCCGTGGTCGCGGTTCAGCAGCTTGATCAGGGCGTAGGCGTCGGTGATGGAGGTGGGTTCATCGCACACCACCACGATCACTTCCTGGGCCGCGCGCACAAAACTGACCACCGCATCGCCGATACCGGCAGCGGTGTCGATCACCAACACATCGAGGTTGTCACTGATATCGCTGAAGGCCTGGATCAGGCCAGCGTGCTGCATGGGCGAGAGCTGCACCATGCTTTGGGTACCGGAGGCTGCCGGCACGATGCGGATACCGCCCGGCCCCTGCAGCAGCACATCGCGTAATTCACATTCACCACTGATTACATCGGCCAGGGTGCGTTTAGCCTGCAGGCCGAGCAGGACGTCGACGTTGGCCAGACCCAGGTCGGCGTCCATCAGCATCACCCGCCGTCCCAGATCGGCCAGGGCCAGGGAGAGATTGACCGAGACATTGGTCTTGCCGACGCCACCCTTGCCGCCGGTCACCGCGATCACCTGTACGGGATGCATACCCATGTTATCTACACACCTTGTCTAGCTTCGACTGGGGCCACTTGGCTGATTACGTTCAGGTTACCCATCCGGGGCGACCAAAACGGTTTGAAACTTTAATTGCCGAGGCGCCAAACAGCGCCTTCAGCCAGCCCGGCGAGCCGGGTTTTGGTACAGGCCGGCAAACATATCGGCCATCGCATCTTCGCTTGGGTCTTGCGGTGCCTGCAGGCTCACTGCTCGGCTGACCAACTGGTGACTACGCGCTACATGCAAATCATCCGGAATCCGCGGGCCATCTGCCAGATAGGCTACCGGTAGATGCTGGCTTATAGCCAGACTTATAACTTCACCCAGGCTGGTCGCTTCATCGGCCTTGGTAAGGATACAGCCAGTCAAGCCGCAACGCTTATAGCTATGGTAGGCGGCCTTGAGCACTTGGCTCTGGCTGGTTGCAGCCAAAACCAGATAATTTCTCGATTTGACCCCACGACCGGCCAAGGTTTCCAACTGCATATGCAGGGCCGGATCATTGCCGGGCAGGCCGGCGGTGTCGATCAACACCACACGCTTGCGGGTCAACGGTTCCAGCGCCTGGGTCAACGATTGGCCCGGGTCTACCTGGGTCACCGACACATTGAGAATGCGGCCCAGGGTTTTCAGTTGTTCCTGCGCGCCGATGCGGTAGCTGTCCATGCTCACCAATGCCACGTGCTGGGCGCCGTATTTCAGTACATAACGCGCTGCCATTTTTGCCAGTGTAGTGGTTTTGCCCATACCAGCCGGGCCCACCAGGGCGATGACACCGCCCTCCTCCAATGGCTCGGCCTTCGGCGTTTTGATCGCATGGGCCAGATGGGCCAGGATCATGCGCCAGGCCTGGCGCTGTTCCGGCACCTTGCTCACGCGCTCCAGCAGCACGCGGGACAGCTCGGCCGGCAGCCCCATGCGTTGCAGCCGACGCCACAATGCCGCCTGTTGCGGCCGACGACTTTGCATCTGACCCCAGGCCATGGAGCCCAGTTGCACTTCGATCAGTTCGCGCAGGCCGTTCAGTTCAAAGCGCATGGCATCCAGGCTGCGTTGGTCGGTTGCCACCGCCCGTACAGGTTCCGGCGCCGGCGCAGCGGCAGGTTTTGGCCGCTCCGGGCGGACAAAGGATGCCGGCAGCTCGGGCGCCACGATGCTCTCGTTGGCGAACAGCTGGCCGTCTTTCATTTTTTCGCCAGATACGCGGGTGGCCAGGTCGGCATGGGCCGATACCAGCATCGACTGCGTGCGACGCAGCTCCACCTCAAGCTCAGGGTTAGGCTGGCGCACAGGCATCACCGGCGCCTGGTAGTCCAGGGCGGCGGTCAGTTCCACGCCCCCGGCGACCCGGCGCGTGCCGATGATGGACGCATCGGCGCCCAGCTCATCGCGAACCAATTTCATGACTTGACGCATATCGGCGGCGAAAAAGCGTTTAACTTGCATGACCTAAGCCTCAGTTCAGTTCTGACCCACCGTGGCAACGATGGTGACCTGCTTGTTATCTGGGATTTCCTGGTACGCCAACACGTGCATGGTCGGTACTGCCAACCGTGCGAACCGCGACAGCATCGCCCGAACCGGACCGGCTACCAGCAGGATGGCTGGCTTGCCGAGCATTTCCTGGCGTTGCGCAGCGTCCACCAGGGAACGCTGCAGCTTCTCGGCCATGCTCGGCTCCAGGAGGATGCCATCCTCGGAGCCTTGACCGGCCTTCTGCAGGCTATTGAGCAATATCTGTTCCAACCTTGGTTCCAGGGTGATCACAGGCAGCTCCGGCTCTAGTCCCACAATGCTTTGCACGATTGAACGGGACAGCGCGACGCGTACCGCTGCGACCATGGCGGCGGGATCTTGACTCTTCACATTGCTGATCGCTTCGGCAATCGAGCGGATATCACGAACCGGCACCTGCTCTTGCAGCAACGATTGCAGCACTTTCAGCAGGGTCGACAGCGACACCACGCCCGGCACCAGCTCTTCGGCCAGTTTTGGCGAGCTCTTGGCCAGCAATTGCAACAACTGCTGCACTTCCTCGTGACCGAGCAGCTCGTGGGCATGCTTGTGCAGTACCTGGTTCAAATGGGTGGCAACCACAGTGCTGGCGTCCACCACGGTGTAGCCGAGCGACTGCGCCTGATCGCGCTGGAACTGGTCGATCCACACCGCCTCCAGGCCAAACGCCGGATCTTTGGCGGCCACGCCATTGAGGGTGCCAAACACTTGCCCCGGGTTGATCGCCAGTTCGCGGTCCGGATAGATCTCGGCCTCGGCCAGGCTGACGCCCATCAGGGTCAGGCGGTAGGCATTGGGCTGCAGGTCGAGGTTGTCGCGGATATGCACCGAGGGCATCAGAAAGCCCATCTCCTGGGAGAGCTTCTTGCGCACGCCCTTGATCCGCGCCAACAGCTGGCCACCCTGGTTGCGGTCCACCAGCGGAATCAGGCGATAGCCCACTTCCAGGCCGACCATATCCACCGGCGTAACGTCATCCCAGCCCAGTTCCTTGACCTCCTGGGCACGCTGGGCCGGCAGCAGCTCTTGCTGGCGCTGCACCTCCGCCACTTCGGCGATCTTCACCTTGCGTTGCTTGTTGGCGATCCAGTAGGCGCCAGCGGCGGCCACCAGGCCCAGGCTGAGGAAGGAGAAGTGCGGCATGCCGGGCACCAGGCCCATGGCAATGATCAAGGCGGCAGCTACGCCAAGCGCCTTGGGCGAGGCAAACATCTGCCGGGTTACTTGCTGGCCCATGTCTTCGGCGCTGGAGACGCGAGTCACCATGATCGCCGCAGCGGTCGACAGCAGCAGCGACGGAATCTGCGCCACCAGACCGTCACCGATGGTCAGCAAGGTGTAGATACGGCCCGCGTCACCAAAACTCAGGTCGTGCTGGACGATACCGATGGCCATGCCGCCGATCAGGTTGATAAACAGAATCAGCAGGCCGGCGACGGCGTCACCACGTACGAATTTGCTCGCACCGTCCATGGAACCGTAGAAGTCAGCTTCCTGCGCCACTTCACTACGGCGCTTCTTGGCTTCCACCTGGTCGATCAGGCCGGCGTTGAGGTCGGCGTCGATGGCCATTTGCTTGCCGGGCATGGCGTCGAGGGTAAACCGCGCGCTCACCTCGGAAATACGCCCGGCACCCTTGGTGATCACCACGAAGTTGATGATCATCAAGATCGCGAACACCACGATACCGACCACATAGTTACCGCCGATCACCACCTCACCGAAGGCCTGGATCACCTTACCGGCGGCGTCGTGGCCTTCCTGGCCGTGGAGCAGTACCACCCGCGTGGAGGCCACGTTAAGGCCCAGGCGCAGCAAGGTGGCGGCCAGCAGGATGGTGGGGAATACGGCGAAGTCCAGCGGGCGCAAGGCATAGATCGCCACCAGCAGCACGACGATGGCCAAGGCCAGGCTGAAGGTAAACAGCACGTCGAGCAGGAACGGCGGCACCGGCAGCATCACCATGCCGAGCATCACCATCAGCAGCAGCGGAATACCCACATTGCCGTGGCGCAAGCCCGCCAGGTTAGTGCGTACATCACCGATCAGTTGTGTGCGATCAATTGCCACAAGCCCGTTCCTCACCATTCAAACTTTTGACGCAAATGCGTCGATGGCAGGGCTAGTGCAAGAAGTCGTCCAACTTCTTGAAAAGCAGGCATTTGGTTTTTTGCGTGGGCGTAGGGCATTACATCGCTTGGTGCGCGCACCGAACGCGGACCGGCACACCCTACGAGAGCCACGCCGGCCCGTAGGGTGTGCTCCGCGCACCATTGCGTTTGCAGCGCGTACGCAGGTTATTCGTCGCGACGTAGATCCGGCGGGATAGGCAGGTCTTTTAGCGGGTCCGGCCGCTTGCCTTTGCCCGAGCGGAACTGGCGCAGCTGATACACGTAGGCCAATACCTGCGCCACCGCCAGGTACAGGCCGGCAGGAATCTCGCGATCAAGATCCGTGGAGTGGTAGATCGCCCGCGCCAGGCCTGGCGATTCCAGCACCATCACCGTGTGTTCGTTGGCGATTTCGCGGATTTTCAACGCCACGAAGTCGCTGCCCTTGGCCAGCAGGATCGGCGCCCCGCCCTTCAGCGGGTCGTACTTGAGGGCCACGGCAAAGTGCGTCGGGTTGGTGATCACCACGTCGGCCTCTGGCACCGCAGCCATCATGCGGCGCTGGGCCATCTCGCGCTGCATCTGGCGGATGCGCTGCTTGACCTCGGGCTTGCCCTCGCTGTCTTTGTATTCGTCGCGCACTTCCTGCTTGGTCATCAGCATTTTTTGCCGATTGTCGTAGAGCTGGAACGGCACATCGACGGCGACGATAAACAGCAGCCCCCAGGCCATCCACATGGCGCTGCGGCCCACCACCTTGATGCTGTGCATGATCGCCGACTCCAGCGGCTCATTGGCCAGGGCCAGCAAGTCGTGGGTATCGGCCTTGAGCACCACCAGGGCGACGATCAGCACAAGGGCGAATTTGGCCAGGGCCTTGAGCAGCTCCAGGCCGGCCTTGGCGGAAAACATCCGCTTGATACCCGGCAGCGGGTTCATCCGACCAAAATTCGGCGCCATCGACTGCGCCGAGAACAGCCAGCCACCCAGGGCAATGGGGCCGAGAATGGAGGCCACCAGCAGCACCACAAACAGCGGGAACAGGGCCATCAGGGCGATAAAGACGGCATTCTCGAACTGCAAGGCCATGCTGCCGTCGTTCATCAGCAGTTCACGGCTCAAGGTGAAGTTGTCTTTCATGATGCTGACCAGCGCATCGCCGATGCTGCCGCCATAGCTCATCAGCCCGCCCACACCAGCCACCAGCACGGCAAAGGTATTCAGCTCGCGCGAGCGGGCGATCTGGCCCTTTTCCCGTGATTCGCGGCGGCGTTTCTCCGTGGGCTCTTCACTTTTCTCCGCGCCATTCTCGTTCTCGGCCATGGCTTATTTCGCCTGTACCAGTTCACGTAGCAGTGCGAGGGCATCGGTGACCATCGCCTGGTAGTGAGAGAGAAAGTCCGACAGGCTGATCCAGATGATCACAAAGCCCATCACCAAAGTCAGCGGAAAGCCGATGGAGAAAATGTTCAGTTGCGGCGCCGCGCGGGTCATCACGCCAAAGGCAATGTTGACGATCAACAGCGCGGTAATCGCAGGCAGCACCAGCAGTAGCCCCGCCGCCAGCACCCAGCCGAGGCTGGTGGCGATATTCCAGAAGTGGTTGCTGGTCAGCCCGCTGCCCACCGGCAGGGTGACAAAGCTTTCCGCCATGATTTCAAACACCACCAGGTGGCCGTTCATGGCCAGGAACAGCAGGGTCACCATCATGGTGTAGAACTGCCCGATCACCGCCACCGACACGCCGTTGGTGGGGTCGACCATGGAGGCGAAACCAAAGCCCATCTGGGTGGCCAGGATCTGCCCGGCAATCACGAACGCATGGAAAAACAGCTGCAGGACAAAGCCGAGCATCACCCCGACGAGGATTTCCTTGGCGATCAGAAACACCGAGCCCACGCTGATCGCATCCAGCGGCTGCGCCGGCGGCAGGTTCGGGTAGATCACCAGGGTAAAGGCCAGCGCCAGGTAGATACGCACGCGCATCGGCACCAGTTGGGTACCGATGATGGGCATGGTCATCAGCAGGCCGGCGATACGGAAGAACGGCAGGATAAACCCGCCAATCCAGCCGCCGATCTGCTCGCTGCTCAGCTCGAACATGGCTTAGCCGATCAGGTACGGAATGTTGGTGTAGAGGTTGGTGATGTATTCCATGAATGAGCGGATCAGCCAGGGGCCCGCCCAGATCAGGGTTACCAGCATCACCAGCAGGCGCGGCAGAAAGCTCAGGGTTTGTTCGTTGATCTGCGTGGCCGCCTGGAACATGGCCACGATCAAGCCCACCACCAGGCTCGGCACCACCAGGATGGCCACCATCACGGCGGTCAGCCATAGCGCTTCACGGAACAGGTCTACCGCTACTTCTGGAGTCATAGGTGCTCTCCTCGCCTGCGCCGGCTAGGTGCCGCCGAAGCTGCTGGCCAAGGTGCCGATGATAAGGGCCCAGCCGTCGATCAAGACAAACAGCATGATCTTGAATGGCAGGGAAATAATCAGCGG
>JBCECW010000022.1:13637-15409 GCA_039207785.1 Pseudomonas sp.
AGGGAATGTCGGTGCGCTTGGACAGGCGCATAAACAGCTCCAGGTCCGAGGAGCGGGTTTGCGACAGCATAAAGTTCTTCACCGGCACTTCGGCCTTGGCAATCGCATCCGGCGCCGTCATCTGGTTGTTCAGGTACGGCTGCAAGGCGTCGCGATTCACCTGGTCGAACACCGGCGCCATGATAAACATGGTGAGGAACAGCGCCATGCCGGTGAGGATCTGGTTGGACGGCGTCTGTTGCAGGCCCAGGGCCTGACGCAGGATGGAAAACACGATGATGATGCGGGTAAAGCTGGTCATCAGCATGACGAACGCCGGGATAAACGTCAGCGCCGTCATGATCAGCAGGATTTGCAGGCTGACCGAGTATTCCTGCTGCCCTGCCGGGTTGGTGGTCATGGTAATGGCCGGCATCGTCAGCGGATCGGCGGCCAACACCATCGGTGCCGCCAGGCTCAAGCCAAGCACCAGCAGCAGGCGCAACACACTCATCAAGGTTTGTCCTTCTGGTCTTTGCCCAACAGCTCCATCAGGCGCTGGGCAAACTCGGGCGTGGCCGCTTCGGTGTCGGCCACATGCACCGGCTCTTTGAGCGTATGCAGCGGGGTGATCCGCCCGGCGCTCAGGCCCAGCAGGATCTGTTCGTTGCCGACCTGCACCAGCACCAGCCGATCACGCGGCCCCAGCGCCTGGCTGGCCACCAGCTTGATCACCTGGCCGCTGCGCGGGCCGATCTGCTGCACCCGGCGCAGCAGCCAGGCCAGCACAAAGATCATGCCGATCACCAGCAGCAAGCCCAGCAGTACCTGCACCAGCTGGCCGCCCATGCTGCCCTCGGCCATCGGCGTGGGCAGGGTCTTGCCCGGCTCTACCGCCTGCGCCAGCAGCGGCAGTGCGGCGACCAGCAAGGCCGCCGGGATACGCGAAAACAGTCGGCTCATGGTTTAGCGCAGCTTCTTGATACGTTCGCTTGGGCTGATCACGTCGGTCAGGCGGATGCCGAACTTTTCGTTGACCACCACCACTTCACCGTGGGCAATCAGAGTGCCGTTGACCAGCACGTCCAATGGCTCACCGGCCAGGCGATCGAGCTCGATCACCGAGCCCTGGTTCAGCTGCAGCAGGTTGCGGATGGTGATCTCGGTGTTGCCCACTTCCATGGAAATGGACACCGGGATATCCAGGATCACATCCAGGTTCGGCCCTTCCATATTCACCGGCAGGTTGTTTTTCGGCGCACTGCCGAACTCTTCCATCGGTGCACGGGGGGCGCTGTTGGCGCTGGCGCTCTGGTTGAGCATCGCGTCGATGTCATCCTGGTTCGCATCGCCCGCCTCGGAGAGCGCCGCAGCCCATTCGTCTGCCAGGGCCTGCTCTTCGGGGGAGGTTTCTTCTTCGTCTGCCATGTGTTCCTCGCCTTGCGTTATCCGGGGTGGTGCAAATCAGTGTGCGTAAGCGCGCAATCAGCTGCGCTCGATCGGTTCCAGCACCTGGAACGCCAGGTTGCCTTTGTGCGCGCCAAGCTTGACCTTGAAGGCCGGTACGCCGCTGGCACGCATAATCATTTCTTCAGGCATGTCCACGGGGATCACATCGCCGGGCTGCATATGCAGGATGTCGCGCAGCTTGAGCTGGCGGCGGGCAATGGTGGCGCCCAGGGGCACGCTGACATCCAGGATGTCTTCGCGCAGGGCCTTCACCCAACGTTCGTCCTGGTCGTCGACATCGGACTGGAAGCCGGCGTCGAGCATGTCGCGGATCGGCTCGATCA
>JBCECW010000023.1:0-9393 GCA_039207785.1 Pseudomonas sp.
TGGTGGTGGCCTACGCCACCCTCGCCTTCTTTGGCCTGCGCGACTTCTACGCCAATCGCCCGGTAGAGAAAGCCGACACGCCAGTGGCCGGCACCGTTAAAGCGGTGCCCGGCGAGGCAGCCAATATCCATGTGCCCGGCTACACCGTGGGCGTCGACGCCAACGTGCAGGCCGCTTACTGGACAGCCGACTGGCCGCGCTATGCCATGCGCGCCCTGGTGCTGCTGCTGTTTGTTGCCTCGATTCTCAAGCTCTCGGCGCAGAGCTACTCGCCCTTCCTCTACTTCCAATTCTGAGCGAGCCAGGCCATGACCCGATCCTTACGTATCCTCTATATCGCCGTGTTCCTCGGCCTGCTGCTGGGCCTGGGCCTGTGGTCGCTGCGCGGTTTTATCGGCTTTAACACCACCGCCCAGGACACCGTGCTCAACGGCAAATGGGCCAAGGCCACCGAAACCCAGTACGACAAGGAATTCCCGCTTAAACGCCTGGGCACCAACCTCTGGGCCGCGCTGGACTTCAAGCTGTTCAACGAAGGCCGCCCGGGCGTGGTGCTGGGCCGTGACCAATGGCTATTCAGCGACGAAGAATTCAACCCGGTGGCCAACGGCACCCAGTATCAGGACGAAAACCTGGCACTGATCCAGGGCGTGCGCGAACAGCTGGAGAAAAAAGGCGTGAAGCTGGTACTGGCGATCCTGCCGGCCAAGGCGCGCCTGTACCCCGAGCATATTGGTGACGAAGAACCGGCCACGCTGCATACCGACCTGTACCAGCGCTTCCATGCCAGCGCCGCACAGGCCGGCATTCTCGCCCCCGACCTGCTCACCCCGCTGCAACACGCCAAGCTGCAAGGCCAGGTGTTCCTGCGCACCGACACCCACTGGACGCCAATGGGCGCCGAGGTGGTGGCGCAAAACCTGGGCGCTACCGTGGCGCAACAAACGCCGCTGGATGCCGCGCCGCAGCAGTTCATCACCGAAGCCAAACCGGCCGAACCCTACAAGGGCGACCTGACCACCTTCCTGCCGCTCGACCCGCTGTTCAGCAACCTGCTGCCCAAGCCCGACCAGTTGCAGCAGCGCACCACCCGCGCTGCCGATGCCGACGCGACCGCCGGCGGTGACGACGCGCTATTTGCCGACAGCCAGGTGCCAGTGGCCCTGGTGGGCACCAGCTACAGCGCCAACCCGCATTGGAACTTCGTTGGCGCGCTGCAGCAGGCGCTGAAAAGCGATGTGGTCAGTTACGCCGAGAACGGCCATGGCCCGATCGAGCCGATGCTCAAGTACCTGCAAAGCGACGCCTTCAAAGACAGCACGCCGCAGCTGGTGATCTGGGAGTTCCCCGAACGCTACCTGCCGATGAAAACCAACCTGAGCGACTTCGACCCCAACTGGATCGCTCAACTCAAGGCCGCCAGTACGGCCACCCGCAATCTGGCCACTTCCGCGGTCAGCCACTCACCCCTGCCCATCCAGGCAAACCGCTAGACCCGGTGCTGGGACAGCACCCCTTCTACTCATGGAGAACATCACAATGAAGCCATCCATCACCCATGCCATCGTCAATAACCGCCTCGGTAAAGCCTGCGCGTTTGTGGTAGTTGGCCTGCTCGCCGCCCAGGTGCATGCCGACGAAGCCGCCCTGTACGGGCCTACCGCGCCCAAAGGCTCGGCCTTCGTGCGGGTGTACAACGCCGGCAGCCAGGAAATCAACGCCACGGTCGGCACCGCCAAGCTCAGCGAAGTCGGCCCCTTGGGCAGCAGCGACTTCGGCTTTCTGCCGGGGGGCGACTACAGCGCCCAGGTCGGCTCGCAGTCCCTGCCGGTAAAACTGGCCGCCGACCACTACTACACCATCGTCGCCCTGCCCGGCGGCCAGCCAAAACTGGTGGAAGAACCACCGTTTAAAAACAAACAGAAAGCCCTGGTGCGCGTGCAAAACCTCAGCGACACCAAGGTCACCCTGAAAACCGCCGACGGTAAAACCGCCGTGGTCGAAGACGTCGCCCCCGCCGCCCGTGGCGACCGTGAAATCAACCCGGTGAACGTCAAGCTCGCGCTGTTTAACGGCACGCAAAAAATCAGCGACGTCAAACCGGTGACCCTGGCCCGTGGTGAGGCTGTGGCCCTGTATGTCACCGGCAGCGGTAGCAAGTTGTCGCCGGTATGGGTCAAGCGTCCCGCCGCCACCGAGTAAATGCCTTTCGCGAGCAAGCTCGCTCCTACGGATTGCACAACCTGTAGGAGCGAGCTTGCTCGCGAAGCTTTCGATCTACCCAACGGATCTTTGTCAGGAGATACACCATGATTCCAATCATCTTGTCCGGCGGTAGCGGCTCGCGCCTTTGGCCTTTGTCGCGCAAACAGTTTCCCAAGCAATTTCTCGCCCTCACCGGCGAACACACCATGTTCCAGCAGACCCTGGAGCGCCTGGTGTTCGAAGGCATGCAGCCGCCGGTGATCGTGTGCAACAAAGACCACCGTTTTATCGTGCAGGAACAACTCACCGCCCTGAACCTGGCCAGCCAGGCCGTGCTGATGGAACCCTTTGGCCGCAATACCGCGCCAGCCGTGGCGATTGCCGCCATGAAGCTGCTCAACGAAGGCCGTGACGAACTGCTGCTGGTGATGCCCGCCGACCATGTGATCGACGACCAGAAAGCCTTCCAGCGCGCCCTGGCCATTGCCACCATCGCCGCCGAAGGCGGTGACCTGGTGCTATTTGGCGTGCCCGCCACCAAGCCGGAAACCGGCTACGGCTATATCAAATCCAGCGTCGACCAGGAGCTGCCCGAGGGCGTTAGCCGCGTCGAGCAATTTGTAGAAAAACCCGACGCCCAGCGCGCCGCCGAATTCGTTAAATCCGGCAACTACTTCTGGAACAGCGGCATGTTCCTGTTCCGCGCCAGCCGCTTCCTAGACGAACTCAAACGCCACGACGCGGATATTTACGACACCTGCCTGCTGGCCCTGGAGCGCAGCGCCATCGACGGCGAAAACATCGATATCGACGCCGCCACCTTCGAATGCTGCCCGGACAACTCCATCGACTACGCCGTGATGGAAAAAACCACCCGCGCCTGCGTGGTGCCGCTGTCAGCTGGCTGGAGCGACGTGGGCTGCTGGCGCTCGCTGTGGGATGTGCATGAAAAAGACGACGACGGCAACGTCACCAAGGGCGACGTGGTGGTGCGCGACAGCCACAACTGCCTGGTGCACGGCAACGGCAAGCTGGTGTCGGTGATCGGCCTGGAAAATATCGTGGTGGTGGAAACCAAGGACGCCATGATGATCGCCCACAAGGACCGGGTGCAGGAGGTCAAGCAACTGGTCAACACCCTTAACGAAGCCGGCCGCAGCGAAACCCAGAACCACTGCGAGGTGTACCGCCCGTGGGGCTCGTATGACTCGGTGGATATGGGCGGGCGTTTTCAGGTGAAACATATTTCGGTGAAGCCGGGGGCGCAGCTGTCATTGCAGATGCATCACCACCGGGCGGAGCACTGGATTGTAGTGTCGGGCACCGCTGAGGTGACCTGTGATGAGAATGTGTTTTTGCTGACGGAAAACCAGTCGACCTATATCCCGATTGCGTCGGTGCACCGTTTGGCCAACCCAGGGAAGATTCCGTTGGAGATTATCGAAGTGCAGTCGGGGAGTTATCTCGGCGAGGATGATATTGAGCGGTATGAGGATGTGTATGGGCGTAGTGAAGAGCATGGGGTGCAGGTGAAGACGGTGGTTCGGTAGATCAAATGCCCCTCTCCCCCGGCCCCTCTCCCGTAAACGGGCGAGGGGAGACAAGCCCCCTCTCCCGCTTGCGGGAGAGGGCTGGGGAGAGGGGCTTTTGATGTTAATCAGGCCTCAACAAGGCCGCGATCTTCCAACCGAATCTGCCGCGAATGGAAGCGCTGCAAACTGCTGCGATGGCCAATACTCACCAGGCTGCTGCCCGGCAACTTGTCGTTGAGCAATTGATACATCGCCGTTTCATTACCTTCATCCATCGCCGAGGTTGCCTCGTCGAGAAATAGCCAGCGCGGCTCGGCCAGCAAGGCGCGGGCAATGGCTACGCGCTGTTGCTCACCGGGTGACAGTACCCGCTCCCAGTGATTTTCTTCGTCCAGCAACGCCACCAGCTCAGGCAGCTGGCAGGCACGCAAGACTTCCTGCAAACGCTCGGTGGAATAGGTTTGCTCCGCCTGGGGATAACTCAGCGCGGCACGCAGGCTACCAATCGGCAGGTAAGGTTTCTGCGGCAGAAACAGGCTGCTGTCCGGCAGATTCAAGGTGCCGCTGCCAAACGGCCATAGCCCGCTCAGGGCACGCAGCAAGGTGCTTTTACCGCTGCCCGAGGCGCCGCTGATCAACACATGCTCACCCGGCGCGATGGCCAGGTCGGCAGGGTTCAGCAATACGCGGCCATCGGCCAGGCTCAATTGCAGTTGGCTCAGGCTCAGCTGACCGGCCTCGTGGCGGCGCTGGATCACCGGGTTGGCATCCAGTTGCTCGCCCTGGGCCAGGGCCTCGCGGAAGCTGAGAATCCGGTCGCAGGTGGCGCGCCAGGTGGCCAGGCTAGCGTAGGCGTCGATAAACCAGCTCATGCTCTCTTGCACGTTGCCGAACGCCGAGTTGATTTGCATCAGATCACCGAGCTGGATCTTGCCGGCGAAGTAGCGCGGGGCCGCGACGATCATCGGGAAGATAATGGCGATCTGGCCATAGCCGGAGCTGAAAAAGGTCAGGCGTTTCTGCACCTTCATCAACTCCCAGAAGTTGCTCCACACCTTGGTAAAGCGCCCCATCAGGCGTTGCTGTTCGTTGCTTTCACCGCTGTAGAGGGCAATGCTCTCGGCGTTTTCACGCACCCGCACCAGGCCAAAACGCAGGTCGGCCTCGTAACGCTGCTGGTTGTTGTTAAGCACGATCAAGCGGCGTGCCACCAGGTGCACCAGCCAACTGCCGACCAGGGCGTAGAGCAGCGCCGACCAGAACATATAGCCCGGCACCTCGATGCCGAAGACTTCCAGGCTGCCGGACACGCCCCAGAGAATCACCGAGAACGACACCAGGCTGACCACATTGCGAATCAGCCCCAGGCCCAGGGTCAGGGTGCTGTCGGTAAAGCTGTTGAGGTCTTCGGCCAGGCGTTGGTCCGGGTTATCGGTGTAACCGGCTTGCTCCAGGCGGTAGTAGTTCTTGTGCGCCAGCCAGGCGGCAAAGTGCTGTTCGGTCAGCCAGCGCCGCCAGCGAATGGTCAGCATCTGGGTGAGGTAGAGCTTGTACACGGCAATGGCGATGGCCACTGCGGCGATGCCGCAGAAGTACAGAATCAGCCGGGTAAAGGCCTCAAGATCCTTGTTCTGCAAGGCGTTATAGAAATCGCGATACCAGCTGTTGAACCACACCGAAATCGCCACCCCCACCAGCGACATGGCAACCACCACAATCAGCAGCAGCCACGCCATGCCCTTCTCTTCGCTGCGCCAATAAGCGCTGGCCAGCTGCCAGACGCGGGAGAAAAAGTGACTGGGCAGCGCATCATTGACCGCTGAATATTCGGCGTTCTTGCTCATGAGGGGCACTCGCAACGGTTAGAAAAAAAGCGCCTCTGTGGGCGCTTTATTCGGGTAAAGACGGTGGCTGATTAAGACAGTTTCCAGGCCCGTTGGATAGCCTGGCAGAAGGCGAGTTCAGCGCCGTACCGGGCGTTTTTGCAATTTGCGCTGCAAGGTACGCCGGTGCATACCCAGAGCCCGTGCGGTGGCGGAGATATTGCCGTCGTGCTCGCCCAGCACGCGCTGGATATGCTCCCACTGCAGGCGGTCCACCGACATCGGGTTTTCTGGCACCAGGGTCGACAGGTCGGCGTGTTCGGATACCAGCGCCGTCAGCACATCATCGGCGTCGGCGGGCTTGCACAGGTAGTTGCAGGCACCGCGCTTGATCGCTTCCACGGCGGTGGCAATGCTGGAGTAGCCGGTGAGGATCACCACGCGCATTTCCGCATCCAGGGCCAGCAGTTTCGGCAGCAGCACCAGCCCGGAGTCGCCTTCCATTTTCAGATCGAGCACCGCGTAGTCGGGCAAATCCTGCTCAGCCAGGGCCAGGCCTTCTTCGGCCGAACCGGCGATGGACACCCGCAGACCCCGGCGGCTCATGGCACGCGCCATTACCCGGGTAAAGGTTTCATCGTCATCCACCAACAGCAGGTGCGGTTGCTCTTCGCCTTCGACAAGGATTTCTTCGCTCATTGGCTTCTCCGGTTCAGCTTGGCTGACGAGGCAGGCGCAGCTCGGTAAGCGTGCCGCCGTCTTCATGATTGTAGAGTTTCACCGAACCGCCAGCGCGGGTAACGCTGGCCTGGCTTAAAAACAGGCCCAGGCCGAAGCCTTTGCCCTTGGTGGTGATAAAGGGTTTGCCCAGTTGCTCGGCAATGGCCAGCGGCACACCGGCGCCGTGGTCGCGGATGCTGATGCACATTTCCAGTACGTTCCAGTCCACGCGGATATCCAGCTTGTCGGCGCAGGCGTCAGCGGCATTGTTCAGCAGGTTGAGCAGGGCCTGGGTCAGGTCCGGCGGCGGCGCCAGGCGCGGCACCGCGCCAATGCCGAGAATCTGATAGCGGTAGGTGGCTTCCGGACGCATCAGGTGCCAGCGGTTCAGGGTGGTTTCCAGCCAACTGGCCACCGACTGCTCTTCCACGGTCAGGCGGCGATCGGCCTCGGCGGCACGCACCAGTTGCTGCAGGGTTTCCTTGCACAGCTTGACCTGCTCTTGCAGCACGGCGAGGTCTTCTTGCAGCAGTGGGTCGGGGTGTTCGCGGCGCAGTTCCTTGATCAGCACGCTCATGGTGGCCAGCGGCGTCCCCAGTTCATGGGCAGCACCAGCCGCCTGGGTGGCGACCGCCAGCAACTGCTGGTCGCGCATGCTTTCTTCGCGGCGCTCGGCTTGCAATTGCACCTGGCGGCGCACCGCACCGGCCATCTTCACCACGAAGAACGTGATAAAAGCCGCCGACAGGGCAAAGTTCAGCCACATGCCGAACAGGTGCAGGCTGATCAGCATGGCCTCGTGCTGCACGCCATGCAGGTGCAGCGGGTGGTACCAGATCAGCAGCGCGGTATAGCCGGTCAGGGCCAGGCCACTAAGCACCATGGAATACAGCCAGGGCAAGGTGGCGGCGGCGATGGTCAGCGGCACCAGGTAGTACGACACAAAGGGGTTGGTGGAACCGCCGGAGTAGTACAGCAGGATGCTGTGGATCAGCAGGTCGCAGGCCAGCTGGGCGGCGTACTCCAGCTCGGTGACCGGCCACGGGCCACGCAGGCGCAGGGCCGTCAGGGTGCAGAGCACGGCCGAGCAGACCAGGGTCAGGCACAACGGCAGCCAGGGCAGCGGCAGCAGGTCGAGCAGATAGGCAACGCCCACCGAACTGGCCTGTGCGGCCAGCACCAGCACGCGGATCAGGCTCAGGCGCCAGAGATTCTGGCGGCTGGCGGACAGCAGTAATACGGGGGCGAGCATAAGCGCTCCTGGGAGCTACAAATGACGGGCGAGTATAACCAGCGGTGCGACAAACAGTGCCAAGTGCGGCAACCAGCCGCAGACCTGTGTTTGCCCCGGCCCTCTCCCCCGGCCCCTCTCCCGTAAACGGGCGAGGGGAGACAAGCCCCCTCTCCCACGTGCGGGAGAGGGCTGGGGTGAGGGGCCGTTGATCGTGCCGTGACGGAACCGCCCCACTGTGGCTACAGTCTTATCCTTCGATTTACCCCCTGCCTCGCGCCAACAAGGAGTTTGCATGTCTTCCCTCAGCCGTCTTTCCGCTGCCATCGCCTTCAGTGCCGCCGCCCTGGCCGCCCTGCCCAGCCATGCCGATGAGGCCCGTTACAACCAGGTGGCACTGCGCGCCGAAGTCAGCCAGGACGTGGCGCATGACCTGATGAACGTGACCCTCTACACCGAAGCGCAAAACGACGACCCGGCCAAGCTCGCCGCACAAACCACCGAGACCCTGAATATCGCCGTTGAGCGGGCACGCCAGGCCAAGGGCGTTACCGTCAAACTCGGCAGCCGTAACAGCTACCCGATCTACGACAACAATGGCCAGCAAATCACCGGCTGGCGCGAGCGCGGCGAAATCCGCCTGGAAAGCGCCGACTTTACCGCGCTGTCCAAGCTCACCGCCGAGCTGCTCAAAGACCTGAAAATGGGCGGCATGGACTTCGCCATCGCCAACCCCACGCGCAAAAAGGCCGAAGACGAATTGCTCAAGGATGCGGTTGCCGCCTTCAAGGCCCGCGCCGATATTGCCACTGCCGCCGTGGGTGGCAAGAGCTACAAGCTGGTGAGCCTGAACCTTAACAGCGCCGGCTTCCAGCCGATCCGCCCGATGCGCATGGATGCCATGCCGGCAATGTCCATGAGCAAATCGGCAGCACCGCAGGAGATCGAAGCGGGCACCAGCGAGGTGACCGTGGCGGCCGATGGCGTGATTGAAGTGCAGATGCAGTAAACCGTCAGATCGCTTGGTGCGCGGAGCGCACCCTACGGGACCGTGCGTGCAACACCAATCCCGTAGGGTGCGCTCTGCGCTCCGGTGTTCCGTTCGGGAGCACTCCCCCGCCCGCGCCTGATCGGCGACCCGCCAGTCACCCCCGCCACTGTTACAAAAACGCGACATCCGCAGACGATCCCGCAACAGCTTCTACACTCTTTGGCTTATGCACCTTGTAGTGGGCACATGCCCTGCATAGTTTCTGCGGTCTCGGCTTAAAAGGCCGAATGCACACAACGACAACAACTTGAGGCCACCATGCATAAGAACGTTGCCCTTCCCTTTGTACTCGCAAGCGGATTGCTCCTTGGCGCCCCCTTCGCCCACGCCGCCAGCACCCTGGTGTTTTGCTCTGAAGGCAGCCCCGCCGGCTTCGATGCCGCGCAGTACACCACCGGCACCGAGTTCGATGCCGCCGCCGAAACCATGTTCAACCGCCTCTCGCAGTTCGAGCGTGGCGGTACCGCTGTAGTGCCAGGCCTGGCCACCAGCTGGGATGTCAGCGCCGACGGCCTGACCTACACCTTCCACCTGCGTGAAGGGGTGAAATTCCACACCACCGAGTACTTCAAGCCGACCCGTAACTTCAACGCCGACGACGTGCTGTTCACCTTCGAACGCATGCTCAACAAGGACCACCCGTTCCGTAAGGCCTACCCCACCGAATTCCCGTATTTCACCGATATGGGCATGGACACCAATATCACCAAGGTGGAAAAACTCGACGACAAGACCGTCAAGTTCACCCTGGCCGCCGTAGACGCCGCGTTTATCCAGAACCTGGCCATGAGCTTTGCCGATATCCACTCCGCCGAGTACGCCGACAAGCTG
>JBCECW010000023.1:9403-11012 GCA_039207785.1 Pseudomonas sp.
ATATCAACCAGAAGCCCATCGGCACTGGCCCATTCGTATTCAAGCGCTATCAGAAAGACGCGCAGATCCGTTACGTGGCCAACAAGGATTACTGGAAGCCTGAGGATGTGAAGATCGACAACCTGATCTTCTCCATCGTCACCGACGCCTCGGTGCGTATGCAGAAGCTCAAGGCCAACGAATGCCAGATCACCCTCAACCCGCGCCCGGCTGACCTGGAATCGCTGAAAAAAGACCCCAACCTGCTGTTGCCCGAGCAGGCCGGTTTCAACGATGGCTATATCGCTTACAACGTGACCCACAAACCGTTCGACCAGCTGAAAGTGCGTCAGGCGCTGGATATGGCGGTAAACAAGAAAGCCATTATCGACGCCGTGTACCAGAGCGCTGGGCAACTGGCGGTAAACGGCATGCCGCCGACCCAGTGGTCTTACGACGAAACCATCAAAGACCCGGCCTTCGACCCGGAAAAAGCCAAGGCCCTGCTTAAAGAAGCGGGCGTCGCCGAAGGTACGGAAATCACCCTGTGGGCCATGCCCGTACAGCGCCCGTACAACCCCAACGCCAAGCTGATGGCAGAAATGCTGCAAGCCGACTGGGCCAAGATCGGCATCAAGGCCAAGATCGTCAGCTACGAGTGGGGCGAGTATATGAAGCGCGCCAAGGGTGGCGAGCATGACGCCATGCTGATTGGCTGGAGCGGCGACAACGGTGACCCGGACAACTGGCTGGGCACCCTGTACGGCTGCGACGCGGTGGACGGTAACAACTTCTCCAAGTGGTGCGACAAGGACTACGACAAGTTGATTCAGGCCGCCAAGCGCACCACCGACCAGGCCAAGCGCACCGAGCTGTACAAGCAGGCGCAGCAGATCCTCAAGGCGCAGGTGCCGATCACGCCGATTGCCCACTCGACGGTGTATCAGCCGATGCGTAAATCGGTTAAGGACTTCAAGATCAGCCCCTTCGCCCTGAACTCGTTCTACGGTGTGAGCGTCGACAAGTAACCGCGTCATAACGGTACCAGTCGTACCGTCATCCCCGCGAAGGCGGGGATCCAGAATGATCAAGGGAGCGCGGATGCCGACCCATTCTGGATTCCCGCTTTCGCGGGAATGACGGTGGATGCTGAGCTGCACTGGTCATCAACCACACCCCACTCGGGCGTTTTTCAAGGGGACGTTATGCCGCTGTGGAACCTTCGTTTGCTGTTATGCGCCTTGCTGGTTCCGCTCAGCCTTGCTCCCCTTTCTGCCAACGCGGCCGGACAATCCCTGGTGGTCTGCACCGAAGCCAGCCCCGAAGGGTTCGATATCGTGCAGTACACCGCAGCGACCACCGCCGATGCTTCGGCGGAAACCGTTTTCGATCGCCTGGTGCGTTTTGCCCCCGGCAGCACCGAACTGATTCCTGGCCTGGCCGAACGCTGGGAAATTTCCAGCGACGGCCTGACCTATACCCTGCACCTGCGCCAGGGTGTGAAATTCCATAGCAACAAAACCTTTACCCCGACCCGCGACTTCAACGCCGAGGATGTGCTGTGGAGCTTCCAGCGCCAGCTTGACCCCAAGCATCCCTGGCACGCCCTGGCCAACCGTGGCTTTCCCTA
>JBCECW010000023.1:11022-15375 GCA_039207785.1 Pseudomonas sp.
GCGTTGGTCACCTCGGCCATCGATTCGGCCAAGCTGGCCGAGTCCATGGGCATGGCCGGGCTGATTGCCCGTATCGACGCGCCAGACGCCCATACCGTGGTGTTTACCCTGAACCATCCCGAGGCCCCCTTTCTGGCCGACCTGGCCATGGGCTTTACCTCGATCTACAGCGCCGAATATGCCGCCCAATTGCTGGCCAGCGGTACGCCCGAACAGCTCAACCAGCAGCCCATCGGCACCGGGCCTTTTGTATTCGAGCGCTACAGCAAGGATGCGCAGATTCGTTTTAGCGGCAACCCGGATTACTGGGACGGCGCGCCCGCTATCAAGCAGCTGATCTTCGCCATCACCCCCGACCCCAATGTGCGCCTGCAACGGCTAAAGGCCGATGATTGCCAGGTGGCGGTATACCCGCGCCCCACCGATATTCCGGCACTGCGCAACGAGCCCAACCTGAAAGTGCTGGAGCTGGATTCGCTGTTGATCGCCTACCTGGGTATCAACACCCGGCACCCGCCGCTGGACGATGTGCGCGTGCGCCAGGCCATCAATATGGCCTTCGACAAAGCCGTCTACTTGCGCGCGCAGTTTGGCGAAGGCGGCGCCAGCCCGGCGGTGGCACCCTACCCGCCGACGCTATGGGGCAGCGACCCGAGCATTGCCGACTGGCCCCATGACCTGGAAAAAGCCCGGCAGTTGCTCAAGGACGCCGGCCAGGACAAGGGCTTTAACCTGACCATCTGGACCCGCCCCGGCGGCGGCCCGACCAACCCCAACCCCGGCATCGGCGCGCAGCTGCTGCAGGACGACCTGGGCAAGCTGGGCATCAAGGCCAGCATTCGCGTGTATGAATGGGGCGAGCTGCTCAAACGCGCCAAGAACGGCGAACACGACCTGATCTTTATGGGCTGGGCCGGCGATAACGGTGACCCGGATAATTTCCTGACCCCCAACCTGTCCTGCGCCGCTGCCCGTTCCGGGGAAAACCAGGCTGGCTGGTGCAATGCCGAGTTCGACGGGCTGATCACCCAGGCCCGCGGTATCAGCGACCAGGCTCAGCGTGCGGGGCTCTATCGGCAAGCCCTGGCGATTTTCCACCAGCAGGCACCGTGGATTCCCCTGGCCCATCCCAAGCAGTTCAGCGTGATTCGTCGCGACGTACAGGGGTTCGAGTTAAGCCCCATGGGCTCGAACAACTTTGCCAAGGTGCGGCGCGCAGAGCGCTAAAAAGCCGATTTGTTGCTCTGACGCCCTTTCCTGATTCTGTGAAGAATTGTCTGCCTGACGTCTCTTCACCCTGTCGATAAAGGCCTACAGCGGCGAACACCCTATGACGCCGCAACGCGCGATAGGGCGCGGACCGGCCAATCCCCTCGGCAACGGCGGGCCCGCAGCACCTCCTTCTCCGGCAAAAAACTCCCCGTAGGCATTGGCCTACACCCCGGGAAATACCCCGGCAAACGCGTTTGACCGGGCATTTTCCAGCCCTTACTTTCCGCCCCGACCGCATAGGCCCACAAGGCCGAACCGCTATGCCCTCACAACTACAAGCATGAGGTCCACATGCCCCATAACGTCCCCTTCAAGGCCCTGCTGATCGCAGGCCTGGTGATCGTTTCGCCCCTGGCATCCGCCGCCAGCACCCTGGTGTTCTGTTCCGAAGGCAGCCCCGCCGGCTTCGACCCCGGCCTGTACTCCACCGGCACCGACTTCGATGCCTCGGCACAAACCGTATTCAACCGCCTGGTGCAGTTCGAACGTGGCAGCACCGAGGTGGTGCCGGCATTGGCTGAGCGCTGGGAGGTCAGCGCCGATGGCCTGCAGTACACCTTTCACCTGCGCCATGGGGTGAAATTCCACAGCACCGATTACTTCACCCCCAGCCGCGACTTCAACGCCGATGACGTGCTGTTCACCTTCCAGCGCATGCTTAACCCCAACCACCCTTTCCGCCTGGCGGCGCCCGGCGAGTTTCCGTACTTCACCAGCATGGGCCTGGACAGCAATATCACTGCGGTGGAAAAACTCGGCACCGACCGCGTTCGCTTTACCCTGGCCAATGTCGATGCCGCGTTTATCCAGAACCTGGCCATGAGCTTTGCCTCGATTCACTCCGCCGAGTACGCCGACACACTCCTGGCCAGCGGCAAGGCCACCCAGCTCAACCAGAAGCCGATTGGCACCGGCCCGTTTGTGTTCAAGCGCTTTCAGAAAGATGCGCAGATCCGCTTTGCCGGCAACCCCCACTACTGGAAACCCGAGGACGTAAAAGTCGACAACCTGGTGTTCTCGATCAACACCGACGCCTCGGTGCGCGCGCAGAAGGTCAAGGCCGGCGAATGCCAGGCCACCCTGCATCCACGCCCCGCCGACCTGCCCGGCCTGCAACAGCAGGCCAATCTGCAGGTCCTGTCGCAGCCGGGCTTTAACCTCGGTTACCTGGCCTATAACGTCACCCATCCGCCGTTCGACCAGGTGCAGGTGCGCCGAGCCCTGGATATGGCCATCAACAAGCCGGCGATTATCCAGGCCGTGTTCCAGAGCGCCGGGCAACTGGCGGTGAATGCCATGCCGCCAACCCAGTGGTCTTACGACACCGGTATCAAGGGCCAGCCCTACGACCCGGAAAAAGCCCGATCGCTGCTACGCGCGGCGGGGGTCAAGGAAGGCACGGAGGTCTCGCTCTGGGCCATGCCGGTACAGCGCCCGTACAACCCCAATGCCAAGCTGATGGCGCAGATGATCCAGCAGGACTGGGCGGCGGTCGGCATCAACGTGCGCATCGTCAGCTTCGAATGGGGCGAGTACATCAAACGAGCCAAGGCTGGCGAGCACGATGCAGTGCTGATTGGCTGGACCGGGGACAACGGTGACCCGGACAACTGGCTGGGCACCCTCTACGGTTGCGCCGCCATCGATGGCAACAACTACTCACGCTGGTGCGACAGCGCCTACGACAAGGCCGTTACCGACGCCAAACGCACCACCGACCGCACGCGACGCACGGCCTTGTACCAACAGGCCCAGCAGCGCCTGGCCGAGCAAGTGCCGATTTCCCCCATTGCCCACTCCACCGTGTACCAGCCCCTGAGCAAGCAGGTGCAGGGCTTCAAGATCAGCCCGTTCGGGGTCACCTCGTTCAGCGGCGTAAGCCTCACGCCTTAGCCGCAGCCTGCGGCGCCACGGCGGGGTAACACCGCCATCCCCACCGTTTCCCCTGTCTCTACCCGGCGCCAGACCGGATGAGTGCCTGCGTGCGCCCGTAACTCCTGATTCACCGAGCACCGCTGTATCCCACAACACCAATAACAAGGGACTTCATCTATGCCTATCTCCCGTCATTTATCTTTTTTCAGTCTGCCATTAAGCATCCTGCTCACCACCACGTCGCTGCACGCCGCCGCCGAGGAACAAGGCCAGGCCGGCGCCAGCGGTTTTATCGAGGGCCAGAGCCTGGGCCTGAGTACACGCAACTTTGCCGCGCAGGAACGGCGCCAGGACAGTTGGCATTTCAATATCCCCAAGAGCGATGGCAGCCGTGAGCCCACCTACGATCGCAGCACCTGGGTGCAGGGCACCCAGCTGAACTACAGCTCCGGCTATAGCCAAGGCCCTGTGGGTTTCGGTCTCGACGTTGGCGCGTTTGCCGCGGTCAACCTGGAACGTGGCAAAGGCGCGATTGCCGGCGGCGGCAACCGCACCCTGGCGGAGAACGATGGTCGCGGCGTAGCCGAGTGGTCGAAGCTGGGCGTGGCCGATCTGCGCGCCCGGGTGTCGAGTACCGAGCTGAAAGTCGGCCGCTTTATCATGGATACCCCGGTATTCGGCTCCCTCGACAACCGCCCGCTGCCCTCCAGCTTCGATGGCGTGGCCATCAGCAGCGCCGAGCTTGGCAACCTGGTGCTGCAAGCGGCCAGTTTCACCAAGGCCAGCCCACGCACCGGCGCCGGCGACGAACCCTTTACCACCGAGTACGGCACCCGCGAGGTCAAGGGCGATCGCTTCAGCTACCTGGGTGGCACCTACACGCCCATAAGCAACCTGGAGCTCTCCGGTTTCGCTGGGCGCTTCAAGGATATCTGGGACCAGTACTACCTCGGCGTAACCCACACTGCCGGCGACAGCCAGACGCTGGCGCTGAAAACCGCCTTCACTGGCTATCACACCCAGGACAGCGGCAAACGCCTGGCCGGCTATATCGACAACAGCGCCTACAGCCTGGCCTTTACCCTCACCCACCAGGCCCACGCGCTGACCTTCGGCTGGCAGCAGATCCATGGCGACGAGTACTTCGACTATGTGCATGAAACCGGCGCCATCTACCTGGCCAACTCGCTGTTCTCGGACTACAAC
>JBCECW010000024.1:0-11984 GCA_039207785.1 Pseudomonas sp.
CCCAGGTTCACCAGCATGATCATGCCGAAGTGCACCGGGTCGACGCCGATACCGCTAATTACCGGCAGCAGGATCGGGGTGAGGATCAGGATCAGCGGCGCCATGTCCATCACCGTTCCGATCATCAGCAGCATCACGTTGATGCACATCAGGATCACATAGCGGTTGTCCGACAGGGTCAGGAACGCGGTGGTGATCTTGGTCGGGATTTCCATCAGGGTCATGATGTAGCCGAAGCTGGCGGCGAAGCCGATCAGAATCATCACGATGGAGATGGTCCGGCCCGCGCGGTGCATCAGCTTGGGCAGGTCGCGCCATTTGTAGTCACGGTAGATAAACATGGTGACGAAGAACGACCAGAGCACGGCAATCGCCGCCGACTCGGTGGCAGTAAAAATGCCGGACAGAATACCGCCCAGGATAATCACCATGGCCATCAACCCCCACAGCGCCTCGGCGGCGATTTTCAGCGCCTGGCTCATGGGGATCACTTCGCCCTTGGGGTAGTTGCGTTTACGGGCGAAGACCATGCACAGAATCATCATCACCGCGCTCAGCAGCAGCCCCGGTCCAATACCGGCCATAAACAACGAGGCAATCGACACCGTGCCGCCTGCGGCCAGCGAGTAGAGCACCGAGTTATGGCTGGGCGGGGTCAGCAGCGCTTGCACTGAGCCGCTGACGGTGACGGCGGTGGAAAAGTCGCGCGGGTAGCCGGCCTTTTCCATCTCCGGAATCAGCACCGAACCCACCGAAGCGGTATCGGCCACCGACGAGCCGGAGATCGCGCCAAAGAAGGTCGAGGCCATGATATTGACCAGCGACAGGCCGCCCCGCACAAAGCCCACGCAGACCCCGGCCAGGGCCACCAGGCGCCGTGACATGCCGCCCTCGGCCATGATCGCGCCCGCCAGTACAAAGAACGGAATCGCCAGCAGGGAGAACTTGTTCACCCCGCCCGCCACCTGAATCATCAGGGCGTCGAAGGGGATATCGATCCACCAGGCACCGATCAATGCCGACAAACCGAGGGCGTAGGCCACCGGCATGCCGAGCAGGATCAGCACGATAAAACTGCCTAACAGAATCAGCGCGTCCATTTATTTCGCCTCCATGGGTTCTGCCACGTCGTAGCTCATGACGCGGCGTTTGCTCTGGTCGCCCAGGAAGAGTTTTTCCAGCACAAAAATCAGGGTGATCACACCGCCGATAGGGATTGGCAGGTAGGACACGCCCACGCGCACCGACGGCATTTCACCGAGGAACTGGTTCCAGGTGCCGGCACACAATTTCGCGCCCTTGGTGATCATGAACACGCAGATGAGTGCCATCAGCAGCTGCACCACCACGGCGGTGATTTTGCGCAGGGTAGGCGGCATGCGGTCGGTAGCCATGCCGACCGCCATATGGGCGCCGGCGCGGTAGCTGGCGGCGGCGCCAAAGAAGGTAAACACCACCATCAGCAGGATGGCCGTGGGCTCCGGCCAGCTGGAGCCGCTGCCGAGCACATAACGGGCAAAAATGCCCCAAGGAATGATCAGGGTCATGACCAGCACCGACAGACCGGCAATGCCGATGCAGGCGCGGTAGATCTGGTCATTGATAAGCAGCACGGTAGTTCCCATGGATGTCACCAGCGTGATGGGCTGTTGTTCTATTTCGATGGTTTAAAAACGTAGCGAGCGAAGGTTAGGCAAGGCAAAGGCAGGTGAAAAAAGCGGAGTTGGCTGTAGCCAATGAGCATTTTTGAATCTGCCTTTAACGCCGCCTAACCGAGCGCAGTAGTTTTTACTGAACGGCTTCGATGCGCTTGATCAGGTCTGCATAGGGCGCGCCGTACTGGGCACGCACCGGCGCTGTGGCATCCACGAACTCTTTGCGCTGGGCATCGGTGAGGGTGATAAATTCCACGCCCGCAGCCTTGAGCTTGGCCTCACTGCTGGCCGATTTTTCATCCCACAATTTGCGCTCTTCCATCTGCGCATCGCGGGCCAGTTTTTTCACCAGGGCTTGCTGCTCGGGGGTGAGCTTTTCCCAGGTGGTTTTCGAGATCACCACCGGCTCCGGCAGAATCAGGTGGCCGGTCAGGGTGTAGAACTTGGCGTTCTGGTAGTGGTTGTGCTCGAGCAGGGTCGGCATATTGTTTTCGGCGCCGTCGATCACCCCGGTTTGCAGGGCGCTGAAGATTTCCCCGGTGGCCATGGCAATGCCGTTACCGCCCATGGCGTTGATGGTGTCGATAAACAGCGGGTTGCCCTGTACGCGAATCTTCATGCCCTTGAGGTCGGCCATCGTACGCACCGGCTTCTTGGTGTAGAGGTTGCGGGTGCCGCCATCCATCCAGGCCAGGGCCACCAGGTTGAAGTCGGAGTTGGTGATCTTGTCGAGGATTTCCTGGCCCACCGGGCCATCGATCACATTGCGCATATGCTGATGGTCACGGAAGATAAACGGCATATTGAACACGTTTACATCCGGCACCACCGGGCCAACGATACCCAGGCTTACGCGGGTCATCTGGATAGCGCCGAGCTGCACTTGCTCGACCACTTCCTTCTCCGAACCCAGCACGCCACCGGCAAACATCTTGAAGGTGATTTCGCCGTTGCTTTGTTCCTGCAGCTTTTTACCCATGGCCTCTTCGGCGACTACCGGCGGGTAGCCGGTGGGGTGCACTTCGGCGAATTTGATATTCAGCGCGTGGGCACCGCCGGACAGGCAGAACACCAGGGGCAGGGCGGCGGTCAGCAAGGTACGTTTGAAGTTCATGGTTAAAGCTCCGTTTTGTTTTTGTTTGAGGGTGGCTTGCGTAGGCGGTGGTCAGCTTGAGAAGAACGGCTCCTCAAGGCCTTTTACCCCCGGCTGCAAGGCGAACACGCCACCGGCCAGGGGCTGGTCGCTGAGGTCGCCGCCGGGGCGAATCGAGGTGACAAACAAGGTGTCCAGCCCGGCGCCGCCAAAGGCGCACATGGCTGGTTTTTTCACCGGTACGGCGAGGGAGCGGTCGAGCTTGCCCTGGGGGGTGAAGCGGTGCACCAGGCCGGCATCGTTGCCGCAGATCCAGTAGCAGCCATCGGCGTCTACCGCAGCGCCGTCGGGGCGGCCCAGGTGCTGGTTCATATCGACGAACAGGCGGCGGTTATGCGGGGTGCCCGTGTCGGTGTCGTAATCGAAGGCCCAGATTTTTTGCACGGCGGGGTGCGAGTCGGACAGGTACATGGTGCGGCCGTCCGGGCTAAAGCCCAGGCCGTTGGGCACGATCAGGTCGGTCAGTTGCAGCGAGACTTCGCCGCCGCTGTAGCGATACAGCGCCCCCACCGGCGCGCCGGCGGCCATATCCAGCAGCATGGTGCCGGCCCAGAAACGGCCTTGGCGGTCGCAACGGCCATCGTTAAAACGCATAGCCGGGTGGGCGTGTTTGACCGTCACCAACGGGCTGCTGGCCAGGCTACCGTTTTCCTTGGCGCTCAGGCGGAACAGGCCGCTTTGCATACCGGCCAGCCAACTGCCGTCGTCGGCTCGGGCAATACAGGCGAGCATTTCCGGGGTTTGCCAGCTCTGGGTCTGGCCATCGCTGGCACGCCAGCGGTGCAGGCGCTGGGCGGGAATATCCACCCAGTACAGGGCCTGCTCGGCCACGCTCCACACCGGGCTTTCGCCGGTGGCATTGCGGGCATCGACAATCAGTTCAGCATCCATGGCAGCGCAGTTCTCTGGTTATTTTTATCAGAAGAGCGACAGCGTTTTTTCAGCGGTAAATCAGTCGTCGCCAAACGGCCCGGCGGCTACAAAGGCGCCACCCTGGTAGACCATCGCCGGGTCATCGGCGGCCGGCATCGGCTGGGCTTCGACCTTGGCGCGGAATACTTCCGAGCTGTCTTGCGGCTGGTAGTTGAGGTGGCAGGCCAGGCGGTTGTCCCACCACTGCGTGGCGTTGGCCGAGGCGCCATACACCACGGTGTGGCCGACGTTGGGGGTATAGAGCGCGCGTTCCAGCAGCTGTGTGAGGTCGGCAAAGCTCAACCAGGTGTGCATCATTCGGCGGTTTTGCGGCTCGGGGAACGAGGAGCCGATACGGATGCTGACGGTCTCGATGCCATAGCGATCGAAGTAGAAACTAGCCATATCCTCGCCATAGGACTTGGACAAACCGTAATAACCGTCCGGGCGGCGCGGGGACACGGCATCGAGCTTTTCATCCTGCTTGTAAAAGCCGATCACATGGTTGGAGCTGGCGAAGATCACGCGCTTTACGCCATGGCGGCGCGCGGCTTCATAGATATGGAATACGCCGCAGATATTGGCGCCGAGAATCTCTTCGAACGGGCGCTCAACCGACACGCCGCCGAAATGCACAATCGCATCCACGCCTTCCACCAGTTGGTGCACGGCCTGTTTATCGGAGAGGTCGCAGATCTGCACTTCTTCATGCTCGCCGCTGGCCGGGGCCATATCCGCGATATCAGAAAGACGCAGCACCTTGGCGTAGGGGCGCAGGGTTTCGCGCAGCACTTTACCCAGGCCGCCAGCGGCACCGGTCAGTAGCAGACGATTAAACGGAGTAGGGGCGTTGGGGTGACTGGTCATGACTGGGCCCTGAATTTCTTGTGTTTGTTTTTATGGGTTCGATCAGTACCGATAGAGGTGCACGAAAGCGGTGCGCTGTTATCGGTTGTCGTATGACTTGAGCCGATTATCAACAGCCCATGCAAAGTTTGTCAACGCGACTTAGGTAGAAAATTCGCTGGCCGGTGGGCTGGGTAAACTGCCCTTCGTTTACCGGGAAGGCCAGTAATCAAGGCCTTCTCAATAGCTTGATGACTGCGCAATGCCTACAGAACAGGGCGTTGACAAGGCTAAAACAGGGGCGGCGTAGCACACCAGTACGCCTATGGTCGTAGACGACCGGTAAAGAAAAGTGGATGACAGTCTTGATAGTTGTACGATAACGTAACTCTAGCGTTTGCGATTGAGCCCCGCGCTTTTCCCCTTGGCGCAGGGCACACCGTCTGCCACGCCTTAATCCACTACGCGCTTTACAGGGTGTTCGAATAATGAATCCACAAGAACTGAAGTCCATCCTCTCTGCCGGCCTGCTGTCGTTCCCCGTGACTGACTTCGATGCCGCTGGCGATTTCAATAAAGAATCCTATATCCGTCGCCTGGAATGGCTGGGGCCATACGGGGCGTCGGCGCTGTTCGCGGCCGGCGGCACCGGCGAATTTTTCTCGCTGACCAGCCGTGAGTATTCGTCGGTTATCAAGACTGCCGTCGATACCTGCGACGGCGGCGTACCGATCCTGGCCGGTGTCGGCGGCCCAACCCGCCAAGCCATCGAAATGGCCCAGGAAGCCGAGCGCCTGGGCGCCAAAGGTTTGCTGCTGCTGCCGCACTACCTCACCGAAGCAAGCCAGGAGGGCGTTGCCCAGCATGTTGAGCAGGTGTGCAAGTCGGTGAAGATCGGCGTGGTGGTCTACAACCGTAATGTCTGCCGCCTGACCCCGGTGCTGCTGGAGCAACTGGCCGAGCGCTGCCCGAACCTGATCGGCTACAAAGACGGCCTGGGCGATATCGAGTTGATGGTGTCGATCCGTCGCCGCCTGGGTGATCGTTTCAGCTACCTGGGTGGCCTGCCGACCGCCGAAGTCTACGCCGCTGCCTATAAGGCCCTGGGCGTGCCGGTTTACTCCTCGGCGGTATTCAACTTTATCCCGAAAACCGCGATGGACTTCTACCACGCCATCGCCCGCGACGATCACGCCACCGTCGGCAAGATCATCGACGACTTCTTCCTGCCGTACCTGGATATCCGCAACAAGCGCGCCGGCTACGCAGTCAGCATCGTTAAAGCCGGGGCCAAGATTGCCGGTTACGACGCAGGCCCGGTGCGTGCGCCTCTGACCGACCTGACCGCCGAGGAATACGAAAAACTCGCCGCGCTGATCCACGCCCAAGGCCCGCAATAAGCGGCCCGGCAGCGCGCATAACCAGCCGCTGATTCCAGCGGCTGTGGTTTCTTTTTCAGGAGGCTTTTTCCGTGGCCCACAACGATCAACAGCGTTTCGACAACTACATCGGCGGCGAGTGGGTGGCCGGTGCCAGCTACTCGAAAAACGTCAACCCGTCCGACCTTGCCGATGTGATTGGCGAATACGCCCAGGCCGACGCCGCCCAGGTAAACCAGGCCATCGACGCCGCTCGCGCCGCGTTCCCGGCCTGGTCCACCTCCGGTATCCAGGCGCGCAGCGATGCCCTGGATAAAGTCGGCAGCGAAATCCTCGCCCGCCGCGAAGAGCTGGGCACCCTGTTGGCCCGTGAAGAGGGCAAGACTCTGCCCGAAGCCATCGGCGAGGTGACCCGCGCCGGCAATATCTTCAAGTTCTTCGCTGGCGAATGCCTGCGCCAAGCCGGTGAAGTGCTGGCCTCGGTACGCCCTGGCGTTTCCGTGGAAGTCACCCGCGAACCGCTGGGCGTGGTGGGCCTGATTACCCCATGGAATTTCCCCATCGCCATCCCGGCGTGGAAAGTCGCGCCGGCCCTGGCCTACGGCAACTGCGTGGTGCTCAAGCCTGCCGACCTGGTGCCAGGTTGCGCCTGGGCGATTGCCGAAATCATTTCCCGCGCCGGCTTCCCGGCGGGCGTATTCAACCTGGTGATGGGCGCGGGCCGTGTGGTCGGCGAAACCATCGTGCAGAGCAGCAAGGTCGATGGCATCAGCTTTACCGGCTCGGTGGGCGTGGGTCGCGCTATCGCCGCGCAATGCGTGGCCCGTGGCGCCAAGGTGCAACTGGAGATGGGCGGCAAAAACCCGCAAGTCATCCTCGACGACGCCGACCTGAAACTGGCCGTGGAGCTGGCGGTACAAAGTGCCTTCTATTCCACCGGCCAGCGTTGCACCGCCTCCAGCCGCTTGATCGTCACTGCCGGTATCCACGATAAATTTGTCGCGGCCATGGCCGAGCGTATGCAGTCGATCAAAGTCGGCCATGCCTTGAAAGCCGGTACCGATATCGGCCCGGTGGTGTCCCAGGCCCAGCTCGACCAGGACCTGCGTTATATCGGCATCGGCCAGGAGGAGGGCGCACGCCTGGTCACCGGCGGTGGCCTGGTGACCTGCGATACCGAAGGCTACTTCCTGGCGCCGACGCTGTTTGCCGACAGCTCAGCTTCCATGCGCATCAGCCGCGAAGAAATCTTCGGCCCGGTGGCCAACGTGGTGAAAGTGGCGGATTACGAGGCGGCGTTGGCGATGGCCAACGACACCGAGTTCGGTCTGTCGGCGGGCATCGCCACCACCTCCCTCAAGTACGCCAACCACTTCAAGCGCCACGCCCAGGCCGGCATGGTGATGGTCAACCTGCCCACCGCCGGCGTGGACTACCACGTGCCATTCGGTGGCCGTAAAGGCTCGTCCTACGGCTCGCGCGAGCAGGGCCGTTACGCGGCCGAGTTCTACACCACGGTAAAAACCACCTATATCGGCTAACGCCATTTGGGTGTCGGAGCGGGGCAGCGCAGGCTGCTCCACTCCACAAATAATTCAGCCAGTGCCCGCATAAAAACAAATAGGGAAACGGTTATGAACACAGCAAGCCACGGCCAGGCGCTTGCCAGCGCGCCGGTGATCACTGAACTGCAAGTCGTGCCGGTTGCCGGCCATGACAGCATGTTGCTCAACCTGAGCGGCGCCCACGGGCCGTTCTTTACCCGCAATATCCTGATTCTCAAAGACAGCGCCGGGCATATCGGCGTGGGCGAAGTGCCGGGCGGCGAACGTATTCGCCAGACCCTGGAAGATGCCCGCAGCCTGCTGCTGGGCCAGTCCATTGGCCACTTCAATGGCCTGCTCAACCAGGTGCGCCAGACCTTCGCCGACCGCGACAGCGGCGGCCGTGGCCTGCAAACCTTTGACCTGCGTATCACCATCCATGCCGTTACCGCCCTGGAGTCGGCCCTGCTCGATTTGCTCGGCCAGTTCCTCGGCGTGCCGGTGGCTGCGTTGCTCGGTGAAGGCCAGCAGCGCGATGCGGTGGAGATGCTCGGCTACCTGTTCTATGTCGCCGACCGCACTAAAACCACCCTCGGTTACCGCAATGAAGACGACGCCGACGACGCCTGGTTTCGCGTGCGCAACCAGACTGCACTGGACCCCGACAGCATCGTGCGCCAAGCCGAAGCTGCCCATGCGCGCTATGGCTTCAACGACTTCAAACTCAAGGGCGGCGTGCAAGCCGGCGGCGCCGAAGTGGAAGCCGTGCGCGCCCTGGCCGAACGCTTTCCCGAGGCGCGTATTACCCTCGATCCCAATGGCGGTTGGTCGCTAAAAGAAGCGGTGAGCCTGTGCCGTGATCTGCATGGCGTGCTGGCCTATGCCGAAGACCCATGCGGCGCCGAAAACGGTTTTTCCGGTCGTGAAGTGATGGCCGAATTCCGCCGTGAAACCGGCCTGCTCACCGCCACCAATATGATCGCCACCGACTGGCGGCAGATGGGCCACTGTATTCAATTGCAGTCGGTGGACATTCCCCTGGCCGACCCGCATTTCTGGACCATGCAGGGCTCCGTACGGGTCGCACAGATGTGCAACGACTGGGGCCTGACCTGGGGTTCGCACTCCAATAACCACTTCGATATTTCCCTGGCGATGTTTACCCACGTGGCCGCTGCCGCGCCGGGCAAGGTCACCGCCATCGACACCCATTGGATCTGGCAGGACGGCCAGCACCTGACCCGTAACCCGCTGCAGATCGTCGGCGGCAAGGTGCAGGTGCCGCAAACCCCAGGGTTGGGCGTGGAGCTGGACTGGGATGCGTTGGCCAAGGCCAACGAGCTGTACCAGGGCATGGGCCTGAACGCCCGCGACGATGCCGTGGCCATGCAGTTCCTGATTCCCAACTGGACCTTCGATAACAAACGCCCGTGCCTGGTGCGCTAAGCGCACTCCGCCGGACAACAAAACGCGAGAGCCATCACCGTGCAAGAGACCAAACCCACCCGGGTGCGTTACCTGATTCTGCTGATGCTGTTTCTGGTCACCACCATCAACTATGCCGACCGCGCCACCATTTCGATTGCCGGCTCCAGCCTGCAAAAAGACCTGGGCATCGACGCGGTCACCCTCGGTTTTATCTTCTCCGCCTTTGGCTGGGCCTATGTGCTGGGGCAAATCCCCGGCGGTTGGCTGCTGGACCGTTTCGGTTCGAAGAAGGTGTATGCGGCCGGCATCTTTATCTGGTCGTTGTTTACCTTGCTGCAAGGCTTTGTCGGCGGCCTGCCGGTGGCCTGGGCAGTGACCACGCTGTTTGTCCTGCGCTTTATGGTCGGCTTTGCCGAGGCGCCGTCGTTCCCCGGTAATGCGCGTATCGTTGCGGCCTGGTTTCCCACCGCCGAACGCGGCACGGCCTCGGCGATCTTCAACTCGGCGCAATACTTTGCCACCGCACTGTTCGCCCCGATCATGGGCTGGATCGTGCACGCCATGGGCTGGGAGCATGTGTTTGTGGTGATGGGCGTGCTGGGCATCATCTTCTCCGCCATCTGGATGAAGACCATCTACAACCCCAAGGAACACCCGCGTATCAACCAGGCGGAAATCCACCATATCGAAAGCAACGGCGGCCTGGTGGACATGGACCAGGCGCGCAAGAACGATGGCCCGCGCTGGGACTATATCCGCCAGTTGCTCACCAACCGCATGCTGCTGGGCGTGTACCTGAGCCAGTACTGCATCAACGCCATTACCTACTTCTTCCTCACCTGGTTCCCGGTGTACCTGGTGCAGGAGCGCGGCATGACCATCCTCAAGGCCGGTTTCATCGCGTCCCTGCCGGCGATCATGGGCTTCGTCGGCGGCGTGCTCGGCGGGGTGATCTCCGACTGGCTGCTGCGTCGCGGCCACAGCCTGACCCTGGCGCGCAAGCTGCCCATCGTCTGCGGCCTGATGCTGTCGACCAGCATGGTGCTGTGCAACTACGTGTCGGCCGAGTGGATGGTGGTCGGTTTCATGACCCTGGCCTTCTTCGGCAAAGGTCTCGGCGCCCTCGGCTGGGCGGTGGTGGCGGATACTTCGCCTAAACAAATTGCAGGCTTGTCCGGCGGTTTGTTCAACACCTTCGGCAATATCGCCTCGATCACCACCCCGATCGTGATCGGCTACATCATCGCCGCCACCGGCTCGTTTAAATGGGCCCTGGTATTTGTCGGCGCCAACGCCGTGCTGGCGGTGTTTAGCTACCTGGTGATTGTCGGCAAGATCCAGCGCGTTGAGCTGAAAGAACCCCCGAGCAATGGCAGCACCGAATCGTTGTCGCCCGCCCACTCCTGAGGAGCGTGAGTCATGCAGTTGATTGAACATTCCGACTCGCCGCGCTACATCCGTCTGCACGAGCTGGATAACGTGGTGATTGTGGTCAACGACCAGGGGGTGCCGGCTGGCACCACCTTCGCCGATGGCCTGACCACCGTTGAGCGGGTGCCGCAAAGCCACAAGATCACCCTGGAAGATATTCCCGAAGGCGGGCGCATCATTCGTTACGGGCAAACCATCGGCTACGCCCTCAAGCCGATTGCCCGCGGCAGCTGGGTGCAGGAAGACCAGCTGCGCATGCCCACCGCGCCGCCATTGGACAGCCTGCCGCTGTCCACCGATGTACCGCAGGCCGCTGAGCCACTGACGGGGTACACCTTCGAGGGCTACCGCAATACCGACGGCACCGTGGGCACGCGCAATATCCTCGGCATTACCACCACGGTGCAGTGCGTGACGGGGGTGCTCGACCATGCGGTAAAACGCATCAAGGACGAACTGCTGCCCAAGTACCCGAATGTCGATGACGTGGTGGCGCTGACCCACAGCTACGGCTGCGGCGTGGCCATTACCGCCACCGATGCCTATATCCCCATTCGCACCGTGCGCAACCTGGCGCGCAACCCCAACCTGTGTGGCGAAGCGCTGGTGATCAGCCTGGGCTGCGAGAAACTGCAGGCCGGGCAGGTGATGCAGGACAACGACCCCTCGGTGGACCTTAGCGAGCCCTGGCTATACCGCTTGCAGGATGCCAGCCACGGTTTTGTGGAAATGGTCGAGCAGATCATGGAGCTGGCCGAAGTGCGCCTGAAAAAGCTCGACCAGCGTCGCCGCGAAACGGTGCCGGCGTCCGAGCTGATCCTGGGCATGCAATGCGGCGGCAGCGATGCGTTTTCCGGGATTACCGCCAACCCGGCGCTGGGTTATGCCAGCGACCTGTTGCTGCGGGCCGGCGCCACCGTGATGTTTTCCGAAGTCACCGAAGTGCGCGACGCCATCTACCTGCTGACCTCGCGGGCGCAGGATAAAACGGTGGCCCAGGAGCTGGTGCGTGAAATGGACTGGTACGACCGCTACCTGGCCAAGGGCGAGGCCGACCGCAGTGCCAACACCACGCCGGGCAACAAGAAGGGCGGGCTATCCAATATCGTCGAGAAATCCCTGGGCTCTATCGTCAAGTCGGGCAATAGCGCCATCAATGGCGTGCTCGGCCCGGGCGAGCGGGTGGCGCAAAAAGGCCTGATTTTCTGCGCCACGCCGGCCAGCGATTTTGTCTGCGGCACCTTGCAACTGGCGGCCGGTATGAACCTGCATGTGTTTACCACTGGCCGTGGCACGCCCTATGGGCTGGCGATGGCGCCGGTGGTCAAGGTTTCGACCCGCACGGAACTGGCGCAGCGCTGGCCCGATCTGATCGACATCGACGCCGGGCGTATCGCCACCGGCCGTGCCAGCATCGAAGAGCTGGGCTGGGAGCTGTTCCACTACTACCTGGATGTGGCCAGCGGCAAGAAAAAAACCTGGGCCGAGCAGCACAAGCTGCATAACGACATTACCCTGTTCAACCCGGCGCCGATTACCTGACCTGCTCCCCTCTCCCGCTTGCGGGAGAGGGGCCGGGGGTGAGGGCAACTGCAACCGCCATCGCACCGGGTACACAAAACCTTTCGACTTGGAG
>JBCECW010000024.1:11994-13601 GCA_039207785.1 Pseudomonas sp.
GTGCTACAGATCGGCCCGCTGACCGAGCGCTTCCAGCGCAACCTCGCCGAGCGCTACGCCGTTACGGCCCTGTGGCAGCAGCCTGACCCGAAAACCTTTCTCGCCCAACACGGCGCCGAGTTCGAACTGGTCGCCACCTCGGCCCGCTTCGGTTGCTCGGCCGAGCAGTTGGCCGCCTTGCCCAACCTCAAGGCGATTTGCAGCTTTGGCGTGGGCTACGACTCGATTGCCGTGGATATCGCCCGTGACCGCGGCATTGGCGTCAGCACCACCCCCGATGTACTGAACGATTGCGTGGCCGACCTGGCGATGGGCCTGCTGATCGACACCTCGCGCAAGCTGGCCGCGTCCGAACGCTTTTTGCGCGCCGGCGGCTGGCTCAAGGGCAATTTCCCCCTGGCGCGCCGGGTGAGTGGCAAGCGTGTGGGGATCGTCGGGCTGGGGCGTATCGGCCAGGCGGTGGTCAAGCGCTGCACCGGCTTTGATATGGACGTGCGCTACCACAATCGCTCGCCGGTAAAAGGCAGCCCCTATACCTACGAAGCCAGCCTGGTCGAATTGGCGCGCTGGGCGGACTTTCTGGTGCTGACCTGCCCGGGCGGCGCGGCCACCCACCATATCGTCAATGCCCAGGTGCTGGCGGCATTGGGGCCGAGCGGCATCGTGATCAATGTGGCGCGCGGTTCGGTGATCGACGAGCAGGCGCTGGTGGCGGCCCTGCAAGACGGCAGCCTGGGCGGCGCCGGCCTGGATGTGTTCGAAGCCGAGCCCAATGTACCGGCAGGTTTGCTTGGTCTCGATAACGTCATGTTGCTGCCCCATGTTGGCAGTGCCACCGAGGAAACCCGTTTGCAGATGGAGGAGCTGGTGCTGGCCAATCTGCAGGCCTATGTCGAGCGGGGTCAGTTGCTGACGCCGTTATGAGTTCGCGGGCCTGCCCGCAGACCGTGCTCAGGTCATAAGCCTGGGCACGTTTCTTCTAGAGCTGTTTGCAATACCCCAAGGTGCGCCACGAGCGCACCTTTTTTATGGGCGTTGGCCGCTCAACAGCCCCTCTCCCCAGCCCTCTCCCGCAAGCGGGAGAGGGGGTTTGATCGCACGCGGGTTTGGGCTATTCGCCACCCCTCTCCCGCGTGCGGGAGAGGGGCCGGGGGAGAGGGGCCTGTGATCTTGATCGACTAGAATCTCCCGAACACAAAAATCCACGGACAAGGATTACCCGGTGCCCACCGCCATCACCGAAACCCTGGCCACCCTGTACCGCGATGAGTCGCGCCGGGTGCTGGCCACGCTGATCCGCCTGCTCGGCGATTTCGACCTGGCCGAAGAAGCCCTGCACGAGGCGTTCCGCGTAGCCCTGGAGCAATGGCCACGCGATGGCCTGCCGGCCAACCCGCGGGCCTGGCTGGTGTCGGCCGGGCGCTTCAAAGCCATCGATAACCTGCGCCGGCAGGCGCGCTTTGACTCCCTGGAACACCCCGCCGAACACCTGGCGCAGCTAAGCAGTGCGACCAACGAGGACGACAGCGTCGAAGACGACCGTCTGCGCCTGATCTTTACCTGTTGCCATCCAGCCTTGAATGCCGATGCCCAGGTGGCCCTGACCC
>JBCECW010000024.1:13611-15208 GCA_039207785.1 Pseudomonas sp.
GATATCGCCCGTGCCTTTCTCACCAGCCCGAGCACCGTGGCCCAGCGTATCGTGCGGGCCAAGCAGAAGATCCGTGATGCCGGCATTCCCTACGAGGTGCCCAGCCGCGCTGAATTGTCGGAGCGTCTGGAGGCGGTGCTGCGGGTGATCTACCTGGTATTCAACGAGGGATATTTCGCCAGCTCCGGTACCGAGTTGACCCGCAGCCATCTGTCCAGCGAGGCCATTCGCCTGGGCCGCCTGTTGCACGAGCTGCTGCCGGAAGCGGAAGTAAAGGGCTTGCTGGCGTTGCTGCTGCTTAACGAGGCGCGGCGCCCGGCACGCCTGTCGGCTGATGGCGCGCCGGTGCTGTTGAGTGAACAGGACCGCTCGTTATGGCTGCCCGAGCTGATTGCCGAAGGCGATGCGCTGGTGCTGCAGGCGCTGCGCTCGCGGCAGTTTGGCGCCTATACCTTGCAGGCCGCGATTGCCGCGGTGCATGCCGAGGCCAGTGAGAGCGAGGCGACCGACTGGGCGCAGATCGTCGGCCTGTATGACGCGCTGTTGCAGGCCGCGCCGTCGCCGGTGGTCGCCCTGAATCGCGCCGTCGCCCTGGCCATGGTGGCCGGCCCGCAGGCGGCACTGGCCCAGGTGCAGGCATTGGCGGCGGGCGAGCTGGCCGACTATCACCTGGCCCATGCCGCCGAGGCCGATCTGCATCGGCGCCTGGGGCACAGCGCAGCGGCCATGGCCGCCTACCAGCGCGCGCTGGCGCTGGCGCAGCAGGAACCGGATCGGCAGTTTCTGCAGGGGCGGCTGCGGGAGCTGAGCTCGTCTTGAAAATATTTTTCGCGCAGTTGTCGATTGCCGTTCTAGCCGTTCGACTACTGAGCAAACCGCACAGTTAAGGAGCTCGCCATGAAATACCTCTGCCTGGTCTATAGCAACGAACACGACCTGCATTCGCAGCCGGACAGCCCCAAAGACGAGGAGTGTTTCGCCTACGCCCAGGCCGTGCAGGAGAGCGGGCGCATGCTCGCCGCCGAAGCCCTGCACCCGGTGGCAACCGCCACCACGGTGCGGATGCGTGGCGGCAAGCTGTCGATCACCGATGGCCCGTTTGCCGAAACCAAGGAGCAGCTTGCGGGCTTCTATCTGATCGAGGCCCGCGACCTCAATGAAGCGATCCAGATTGGCGGCAAGATTCCCGCCGCCCGCGTCGGCTGCGTGGAAGTACGGCCGGTCCGCGAGCTGGACGTTCCATAGGCGCGAGCTTGCTCGCGAAGAACGTGAGTCACGGTGTTGGGGCTGTTCGCCAGCAAGCTGGCTCCTACCCAGCATCCACAGCGAGGTAAGCATCATGAATGTCGTTAGCCGTGAACAATGGCTCGAAGCCCGCAAAGCCCTGCTCAAGCGGGAAAAGGCCTTTACTACCCTGCGCGATATGCTCAATGAGGAACGCCGGCGCCTGCCGGTGGTGGAAGTGACGGCGGACTACCGCTTCGATGGCCCGCAGGGCGAGGTCAGCCTGCTGGAGCTGTTCGCTGGCCGCAGCCAGTTGCTGGTCTATCACTTTATGTTCCACCGCGACACAGGGGAGGGCTGCCCGGGCTGCTCC